>NZ_JBSSBO010000049.1:0-22485 GCF_054058915.1 Thermostichus sp. MS-CIW-41 | reverse complement strand
GCTGCTGCTCGGCCCGCATTTCGGCCATCTGAGCCTCAAAGCGCTCGGCAGATCGTTGCTGTTCAGCCCGGATCTCGGAGATTTGGGCTGCAAAGGCCTGCCGCATCTCAACCATCTGAGCCTCAAAGCGCTCAGCCGACCGCTGCTGCTCGGCCCGCATTTCGGCCATCTGAGCCTCAAAGCGCTCGGCAGATCGTTGCTGTTCAGCCCGGATCTCGGAGATTTGGGCTGCAAAGCCCTGCCGCATCTCAACCATCTGAGCCTCAAAGCGCTCAGCCGACCGCTGCTGCTCGGCCCGCATTTCTTGGATTTGTTCTTGTTGTTGCTGAAGGTTGCGAATCAGCCACTCCTCTTGTTCTGGGGTCATGGGAAAGGTCTGAAGATATCCCTTCAATTCTAGTCAGTTGGGGATGGGATCCCGTTGAGCTGCCAAGAGAAGGGCATTGACAATGGCAGCAGCAACTGGGGATCCGCCTTTGCGGCCCTCCACGCGAATCTGGGGAACATCCGTTTGCGCCAACGCCTGCTTGGCCTCTTCCACCGCCACAAATCCCACCGGCACTCCGATCACCAAAGCCGGCTTGACCCGCTGCGCCCGAATCTCCTCCACCAAAGCCAGCAGTGCAGTGGGGGCATTGCCGATGACAAACAGGGCTTCTGGATAGCGGCGTGCCAAGTTCACCATCCCATTGGCGGCGCGGGTTTGACCGGGCCAACGGGGCTCCTCCACCCAGTCCAAAGCACAGTAGAGGGGGATCCCTTGGGCTTTCAGACCTGACTGGATCCCAGCTGCCACCATCCTGACATCGACAATGACAGGCTGCTTTTGCCGTAGGGCTGCCAGGGCGTGTTCAACGGCGTTGGGGCCGAAGAAAAAGCGATCCCGCAGCTCAAAGTCGGCAGTGGCATGAATGGCACGGCGCACCACCTCATAAGGGATCCCTTGCCAGGGGTGGGGGCCGATCTCTTGATCGATCTGGCGAAAGCTGGCAGCGGTAATCGGGTCTATCCCGAAGGCTTCATCCATTGGGTCTGGGGTTATGGACACAGTCATGCTGGCATGTCCTGGAAGATATAGAAGAACCGGTGGCAAAGTACGTCCTATTAAATGATGAGCCGAGGAAACCACTAAGATTGGTCTAGCCTAAATTGGAGATGAGCCTATTGTTATCACCCACTTCTCCCTTGCACGGACTCGACTCCCATCCTTCCCCTTCTGCTCCCGTCGGTGCCAATTCCGTTGGCGCTCCCGGTTTCTCCTCTGTTGATGCGCCCCCCCCTTCCCCAACGGGCAGCGACAGGGATCCCTTGTCGGCTTTGCCTCGCTACGGCTACCCCCAAACCTGGCATTGGCGGGGCTGGCCCATCCATTTCACCTACACCCCCAGTCGCGCCCAAACCCCTGCCGGTGTCGTCAACTTAACGGCAGCTCCGGCCCTTTTAATCCATGGATTTGGAGCGTCAGTGGGTCATTGGCGCCACAACATTCTCCCTCTGGGATCCCAGCGCTCCGTCTATGCCCTCGACCTGCTGGGATTTGGCAAGAGTGCCAAGCCGGAGATTGCCTACAGCGTTGATCTGTGGGTGGAGCAGGTACACGAGTTTTGGCAAACTCACATTCAGCAGCCCAGCATCCTGGTGGGCCATTCCATCGGGGGCTTGGTGGGAGTCATTGCCGCCGCCCGCTATCCCCAGATGGTGAAGGGCCTGTGCTTGATTAGCTGCGCCGATGGGCCCCATCCGGAAGAATTGCCCTCTCCCTGGGATGCTCTGGTGCGAGCCCTCTGCGAAGGGATTCTGTCGTTGCTGGGGTGCCCCCTCACTTATCCCCACCTCTTCAACTGGCTGCGACAAACCGAGGTGCTGCGGGCTTGGATCAAAAACGTCTACAAGCGGGATGAGCAGGTGGATGACGAGCTGGTGCAGATCTTCCAGAGGCCGGCCTTTGAGCCAGGGGCAGCCCACGTGTTTTTGGACGGTCTGAGGGCCATTCTCTGCCGCCGCTTCGACAGCCCCAAACGCCTGCTGCCCACCCTAAAAATGCCTATCTTGCTACTTTGGGGCCGAGAAGATCCGGCAGTGCCCAGTTTTTTGGCAGACCAATTTAAGCGCTGGCAACCTGCCCTCACCTTGGTGAAGCTGCCGGGAGTAGGCCACTGTGCCCACGACGAGTTGCCCCACTGGGTCAACACCCTCATCGGGGAATGGGCGGCCAGTCTGGAGACCTGCCCTGACTTGCCCACCCCCCTTCAGCGGGATCCCCGAGTCGGCTAGCTCAGCAAGTGATCTGAGCTATTCCCGGCAAGGTGCCACAAGTGAGGGCTATCGGCACAGGGCCCCCCCCAGCTTGGAACACCCCCAAGCCAAATCCCAGCCTGCCGCCGGGAAAAGGGATCCCGCTCAGAGATCAGGGGGCAGCTTGAGGATCTGATGCTGGCGCATCCCCTGCCAGCGGCGAATGAGATCGCCATCAATACCGAACTGATCCAGCGCCTTCACCACCACAAAATCCACCAAATCTAGGATGGTACGCGGCTGGTGGTACCAAGCTGGAATGGCCGGAACAATGCGCGCCCCCGCTTCTGCCAGAGTGGTCAAGTTGCGCAGGTGGATCAGGCTAAAGGGGGTTTCCCGCGGCACCACCACCAAGCGTCGTCCCTCCTTGAGCTGCACATCAGCAGCCCGCTCCAGCAGATCCGAACTCAAGCCGGCAGCCAACTTGGCAACTGTACCCATGCTGCACGGGATCACCAACATCCCCTGCGTGCGATAGGAGCCACTGGCAATGGTTGCCCCCACATCCTGCCAGCGATGACAAACTAGGGATCCACCGCTGCTCTCGGCTTGCTGTCGCCAAAAGTGGGCCTGCTGGCGGGGGTCTGTCGGCAGCAGCACCCCGTGTTCTCCCTGCCACACCTGATAGGCCGCTTTGGAGGCCACCACTTCGACGCGGTAGTCCAGGCTGAGCAGAACATGCAGAGCGCGCACAGCATAGAGCATCCCTGAAGCGCCTGATACGCCAAGGATGATGGGCAGAGAGGATGTCAAGGGCCGCTGGGGAACGTCTTCTGCTCAAGTCTAGCGAGGGGAGCCGTCCCTCGCCTGCTCAGGGGATCCCTAACCCACCGCTCCAAAAGACTTGCACAACGCGGGATAAAAATGCTCCTGGCACAGGTTGAAGGCAGCGCTCAAGCCCCAGTCTGACTCTTCTCTGTTAGGTCTGCAGATTTTGCCGCCCGTTGCGGATCACCCGCAAGGACTCCACCAACCGCAACTCCAAGTCTTGCAACACCTGATCCACGTAACGGTGGGCCTCCCGCTGCAGGCGCTCCGATTCCTGCAGTGTCTGTCGCCGCACCTCCTCACTATGTTGATAGGCTTGTTGCAATAACTGCTCCGCCTGAGCTTGGGCCTGTCGCAGAATCGCCGATTCGTTGAGGAGCTGCTCAGCCCTACGTTGGGCCGCGGCCACAATTTCTTGGGCGTAGCGATTGGCCTCTGCCAAGATCCGATCCCGCTGGCGCAGCAGTTCCTCCGCTTCCTCCAGGGCTGTCGGCAGGTTCAGGCGGATAAAGTCTAACTGCTCCAGAATCTTTTCCTCTTCAATAAGGGTGCGAGACCAAAACAGGCGAGGGCTACTGAGAATGGCTGCCTCCAATTGATCCAGGGCCTCCTGGACGCGCATCAGAGCCAGGGTCTGATCCCCAAAGGGTACGCCGGCACGATTGGAAGGATCAGAGGGCAATTCTCGCATCAGTCTATGAAGAGGGGAGGCTGCACTGAGCAAAAGAGCAGATCAGGCAGGATAACGCCTACCATATCAGGTTCTCGGTTTCCTGAATCTGCGCAGTCTCCCCTTCGCTCCAACCACTCTTCGTGAAGTAGATGTTCTTTTTGATATGAGGGGACGATGGACTTTCTCCCTCGCGGAGGCTGTGAGCCAAGCGGCAGAGAGGCTGCTTACCGGTCGGTTGGTGCCACAGCGGCTGGGGAGCCGAGGTTGCTCGGCTGCCAAAAGAGCGCCAATGGAGGAGATTTATAGTCATTTTGAATAGGAATAAAACATTTCCGTTGCATTGCTCTCCAGCCCCCCTCTCCCAGAGAGATGAGCTGGGGGGTCGCGGCAGCGGCGCGGAGCGTTTGGGGAGTGTCTCAATCTAGTTTGAGATGACTACACTTTTTGAGTTGCCGCCAGTTCCCTGAAGATGGCCAGCCTCCAGATGGTTGACAGCTACCTATGGCACACTGAGAAAAAAGGAGTTGGAGCCCCAGCCTCTTATGCCACAACCGCAGCCCCCCAGAAGACTGGAAGACCAGTTTGTGGAGAATGTCTCCCGTTATCCCACTTACTTTATTACCGTTTTGCTGGGGGGGATCTGGGCTGGCCTCCAGCCTTTTGTCGGCCTGTATCGCAAAAGTCCAACAGCGGCGGCTATGGTTACGCTGGGATCCCTTTTGTTGCTTCTATTTGTTTATTTCACCCTGCGAGGCATGACAGGGAATACCTTTTGGCCAGATTGGCCAGAATAGATACTGGGTTGAGGTTGGGGCCCATGGGCGAAGCTGTGCAGTGGACGCCGGCAGCATAAGCACGCCTCAAGGGGATCCCTCTTTTTCGCCCCACTGCTGACAAGAAGTAAAGTGCTCCGCACCGCTCGCGCGAATGAAAAGTTTGCCCCGGAATGGTGGCGGTCTATGGGCAGGCCAAGCCTCAATTGGCTCTTCAGGGATCCCGGCTGCAAGCTGTAGCGAGGGGATTGGATTTGCCGCTAGCTTGGTAGAGGTGTTCTCCTCCGTTTTTTGAACTCATGGCAGATTGGATCCTGTTGGCGCTGGTGGGTTCTGCAACCTACCTGCTGCTGCAAAAAAGTGTGGCCCGCCTTTCGAAGGTGCCGTGGCGGATCCTGTGGCTGGTGATGATGCTGCCCCCTTTGGTTTGGGTGCTGGGGCGTCAGGTGTTTCAGTACGAATTGCCTCCCTTGCTGATGTTGCTGCTGTTTCTCACCTCCTACTTTACCAGCATGACCTTGGTGAGACGAGGGGGTATTCGACCCTCAACCGGAGGCCCTCGGCCAGAGGTGGAAAACTCCTCTCCAGAAGCGGATCCCTCGCCGGCTGGGGAACCTGAGCCAGAGGAAGAGGAGGAAGACGGCGCCGCAGATCCGGTCTCGCTGGCTCTTGCCCACACCCCCATCTCCGAAGTGCCGCGGGAGAAGCTGAGCCATTGCTTCCCCTGGAACGTCTTTTATTTGCAAAATGTGGAGTACCGCCCCCAGGCGATCATCTGCCGGGGCAACTTGCGGGCGGATCCCAGTGAAGCCTATGAGCGGGTGCAGCAAAACGTGGAAACCACTTTCGGCAAGCGCTTTTTGGTGGTGCTGCAGGAGGGGTTTGCCGGTAAGCCCTTTTTTGCCTTGGTGCCCAACCCGGCGGCGCGGCGCTCCCTGGCGGACAGTCGAGAGTTCCCGCTGCTGGCTTTGGGGCTGTTGCTATTCACCTTCTGGACGACCCTCAGTGCTGGGGCCCACGCGGCTGGGGTTAGCCCTGACCGGCTGCTGCATTTGCCCTCTCTGATGAAAGGGTTGCCCTATGCGGTCGGGATCCTTGCCATTTTGGGATCCCATGAGTGGACTCGTTACTGGGTGGCCCGCCGCCACCACATCAAAACCTCGCTGCCCTATTTCATCCCGGTGCCTTTTGTCCTAGGGACTTTTGGGGCGTTTATCCAGTTGAAAGAGCCGGTGCCCAACCGCAAGGTGTTGTTTGATATCGCCGCTGCTGGGCCGCTGGCAGGGAGTCTTGTTGCTTTGGGCATGCTGTTGCTGGGGCTGTTGTTTTCGGCGCCTGCAGATCCTCCCGCGGTGCCGGAGGGGCAGCCGACCCCGATTAGTTTTCATCGCATTGACCCGCGCCTATCGGTGCTGCTGGCAATTCTGGCCCGCATGGTGCTGGGGGATCAGTTGCAGCCGGGGCAGGTGATCGATCTGCACCCGCTGGCCTTTGCCGGCTGGCTGGGCTTGGTGGTGATTGCCTTTAACCTCATGCCGGTGGGCCAACTGGATGGAGGGCACATTGTCCACGCAGTGTATGGACAGCAGATGGGAGCGAATGTGGGCCGGGTAGCCCGCTGGTTGGTGCTGCTGCTGGCTTTGACGGTGCAGCCCTGGTTGTTGCTCTGGGCGCTGCTGCTGTTTGTGATTTCCAGTGCCGACGAGCCGGCCCTCAACGATGTGACGGAACTGGACGAGGCCCGAGATCTGCTGGGGCTGGGGATGCTCACGCTGCTGGTGCTGATCCTGCTGCCGGTGCCGCCGTTTTTGCAAAATGGGCTGGGCTTGGCCTAGTCCGGGGTAGGATCCAAACCGCCCCTGACCTCGTTCTCCTCTCATGCAACGCAGCTTAATCGTTCAAAAGTACGGCGGTACCTCTGTCGGCTCTGTCGAGCGTATCCAAGCCGTGGCCCAACGGGTGGCCCACACGGTGGAGCGGGGACATCGGGTGGTGGTGGTGGTCTCGGCGATGGGGGATGAAACCGATCGCCTTGTGGGCTTGGGGGAGCAGATCTTGCAGGGATCCCCGACCACACCGGCCCAGTTGCGGGAATGGGATATGCTCCTTTCCACCGGTGAGCAGGTGAGCATTGCCCTGGTGGCCTTGGCGCTGCAACGCTTGGGGTGTCCTGCCCTTTCCCTGACGGCAGCCCAGGTGGGCATTGTCACCACTCGGGATCACAGCCGGGCCCGCATTTTGCACATCCACACCGACCGCCTGTGGCAGCACCTGGAGCGGGAAGAGGTGGTGGTGGTGGCCGGGTTTCAGGGCATCACCAGCCTGGCGGAGCTGGAGATCACCACCCTGGGTCGGGGGGGATCCGACACCACGGCGGTGGCCTTGGCAGTGGCTTTGGGAGCAGAGCTGTGTGAGATCTACACCGATGTGCCGGGGATCTTCACCACGGATCCGCGTAAGGTGCCTGAGGCCAGGCTGCTGCCGGAGATCACCAGTGATGAAATGTTGGAGCTGGCCAGCTTGGGGGCCCAGGTGCTGCATCCCCGCTCGGTGGAAATTGCCCGCAACTACGGTGTGAAGCTGCGGGTGCGCTCCAGCTTGGAGCCGTTGCAGGCGGGATGCGAGGGCACTCTCATTCTTTCTCCTCCCCCCCGTCCTCGTGCTGCCGACAGCAGTATCGAGCTGGGCCTGGCGGTGGATACGGTGGAGCTGGATCGGGATCAGGCCAAGTTGGTGTTGGTGGGGGTGCCGGATCGCCCTGGCATTGCCGCCCAGCTCTTTCAGGGGATCGCGGCAGCAGGGGTGAATGTGGATTTGATTTTGCAGTCGCTCCAGTTCACAGCCGCTCACGCCAGCGGGACGGACTCCTTGCCGCAGGGATCCGTGCCCCAGCCCACCAATGACATTGCCTTTACGGTCAGTCGGTCGCAGGTGACCGAGGCTGCAGCCGTTGCCCGGCGGATTGGCCAAGAGCTGCAGTGTGCAGCGGTGATTGTGGATGAGGCGGTGGCCAAAGTCAGCATTGCCGGGGTGGGGATGATGGGCCGACCTGGGATCGCGGCGCAAATGTTCCAGGTGCTGGCCGAGGCCGGGATCAATTTGCAGATGATCTCCATGTCCGAGATCAAGGTGAGCTGTGTGGTGGCTGCGGAGCGGGCCGGTGATGCCGCCTTGGCTCTGGGAGAGTCGTTCCAGGTGATCCCCCACTTGCATCGGGCGAAGGTGCCGCCTGCCCCTCAAGACAGCCACCCGGTACGCGGTGTTGCCTTGGATTTGAAGCAATCGCGGCTGGGCCTTCGCAAAGTGCCGGATCGTCCGGGAACTGCCGCCCATTTGTTCGGGCGCTTGGCGGCTGCCGGGATCATCGTGGACACCATCATCCAAAGCCAGCGGGGCTACCACAACGGGATCCCCAGTACCGACATTGCCTTTACCGTGCCTCAGGATCAAGCGATGGCTGCTGAGGCAGTCTGCCGGCAGGTGGCCGAAGAGCTCCAGGCGGCAGGAGTTGACGCGGATCACGACATTGCCAAGGTCAGCATTGTCGGCGCCGAGATGGAAACCTATCCCGGCGTGGCTGCTCGCCTGTTTGCAGCCCTAGCCGAAGCCGGAATCAACATCGAGATGATCGCCACCTCGGAGATCAAGGTGAGCTGTGTAGTGCGCCGGGATCGAGGGATCCCGGCCTTGCAAGCTATTCACCGCGCTTTCCGGCTGGACTGCCCCTAGCCTGCCTCAGGGTCTGGCCGCCAGCAGCAGGGGGAAATGGTGGGCGTTGGGGGCGTGCATCACCTGGATCCCCAGATTGGCGCGGTTGAGGAGATCGGCGTAGGTGGGAATGAAGCGGCCCTGGCTGTCCAGGATGGACTGGTTGAAGTTCAAGCCGTTCAAGTTAAAGGCCATTATGCCGATACCTATTGCCGCCGCCCAAATCCCCACTGTGGGCAGGGCCGCCATCCAGAAGTGGACGGAACGGCTGTTTCTCAGGCCCAGGCCGGGGAACCCCAGCCGCCCCAAGAACGCGTAGTGCCCGGCCAGGAAGTTGTAGGTGACTTCCTCCTGCCCGAAGCGGTAGCCGGCATTTTGTGACTCTTCTTCCGAGGTCTCGCGGATTAGGCTGGAGATCACCAGGGAGCCGTGCAGGGAGGCCAGCAGAGCGCCGCCAAAGACGCCGGCCACCCCCAGCCAGCTAGCAGGGTGCATGAGGATATTGTGCTCCGCCTGGAAAGCCAGCATGAAGTAGAAGGTGCCGGCGATCCCCAGGGGCAAGCCTTCCGAAAAACTGCCCTGGCCGATGGGGTAGACCAAGAGCACTGCCGTAGCCGCCGCCGCCGGAGCGGAAAACGCCACCGCAATCCAGGGACGCATGCCCAAGCGATAGCTCAGCTCCCACTGCCGGCCCAGGTAGCACCACACCCCGATCAGGAAATGGAGCACGATCAGTTGGTAGGGGCCGCCGTTGTAGAGCCATTCATCCAAAGAGGCGGCTTCCCAAATGGGATAAAAGTGCAAGCCGATGGCCGCCGACGTGGGCACCACCGCCGCCGAGATGAGATTGTTCCCCCCTATCAAAGAGCCGATCACCGGCTCGCGGATCCCATCCACATCCACCGGCGGAGCAGCAATAAAAGCGATTACAAAACAAAAGGCTGCTGCCAACAAGGTCGGGATCATCAATACGCCAAACCAGCCGATGTAAAGCCGGTTTTCGGTGCTGGTTATCCATTGGCAAAAGCCATTCCAACTCCAGAGCTGCCGCGCAGCCGAGGAGCGGCGAACTACAGTACTCATAGGCCAACTCCTAAAGAGACAAAACCATTCTTTGCTTTGTCGGCTTCCTTGAACGGGGCAAAACTCTTCCCGCGCCGACCGCCAAAAGCGTCTCCTTCTTTCAGGCTAGACAGTTTTAGGGATGCCGACAGGGATCCCTAACTTCCGCAACGGGAATGTGAAAAAAATGGATTTGTCGATACAAATCAGCACCCGCCTGTTGCAATTGGGATATCTTTGAGAGCTTCCCGGCAGTTGATGGCAGCCAAGCTCGAGCAGATGTTTCTCAAGAATGGGTTCAAGAAAGAGAAGTCGTTCAGGATCCGCTTTTTCTCCTGCCGGCAAGACCCTATGGGCTCTTCATGGGGCTTCCAGAAGTTTGCTTGGGGCATTCCTGGGTGGAAAAAAATCCTGCAAGCACTTCACCTGCAGGGATCCCGACTGCAAAGCACGGATGGCAGCCGCGGTGGCTTTGGCCCCTGCCAAGGTGGTCACCAGAGGGATCTTGTAAGCCAGGGCAGTGCGGCGGATCTTTTGGCCATCTTGCTGCGCCTCGACACCGGAAGGAGTGTTGATAATGAGCTGAATCTGATGGTTTTTGATGGCGTCGATGACGTGGGGCCGTCCCTCGTGCAGCTTGAGGACTTTGTCCACCGGGATCCCGTGCTCGGCTAAAACTTTTTGGGTTCCTTCGGTGGCCAATAGGCGAAAGCCCAGCTCCACAAACTCGCGGGCTACCGGGATGACCGCCTGTTTATCCCGGTCGCTGACGCTGATGAACACCGTCCCCTGGAGAGGCAGATTCTGCCCCGCCGCCAGTTGGGCTTTGGCGTAAGCGCGGCCAAAGTCCGTGTCAATGCCCATCACCTCGCCGGTGGAGCGCATCTCCGGCCCCAGCAGCGTATCGGTGCCGGGAAACTTGTGGAAGGGCAAAACCGCTTCTTTGACGGCAATGTGAGAGGGGATCACCTCCTGGGTAAAGCCCAGCTCTTCCAGAGTTTTGCCGCTCATCACTTGAGCAGCGTAGTCTGCCAGCGGATGGCCGATGGCCTTGCTGACAAAGGGGACGGTGCGGGAGGCGCGCGGATTGGCCTCCAGGATATAGACTTGACCTTTTTGGACGGCGTATTGCACGTTGATCAGGCCCACCACCTTCAGAGCTTGGGCCAACTTCACCGTCCACTCGCGGATCACCCGCAGCACCTCGGGGCTGAGGGTGCGGCTGGGCAATACACAGGCCGAATCGCCCGAGTGGATCCCGGCCTGCTCGATGTGCTCCAGAATGCCGCCGATGGTAACAGCGCCGGTGCGGTCGGCAATGGCATCCACATCCACCTCCACCGCCTCTTCCAGGAACTGATCCACCAGCACCGGACGATCCGGATCCACCGCCACCGCCAGTTGCATGTAGCGCTGCAGGTCTTGGTCGGAATAGACGATCTCCATAGCCCGTCCCCCCAAGACGTAGCTGGGCCGCACCACCACCGGATAGCCGATGCGGCGGGCAATTTCCAGGCTTTCTTCCACGCTGCGGGCGATGCCGTTGGCCGGCTGGCGAATATCCAACTCCCGCAAGATGCGCTCGAAGCGCCCCCGATCCTCAGCAATGTCGATGGAATCGGGGGAAGTTCCCCAGATGGGAGCCTGGGCTGCCGCCAGCCCCTGCGCCAGCTTGAGGGGAGTTTGACCGCCAAATTGCACGATCAGGCCGACCGGCTGCTCAGCATCCACCAAGTTCATCACCTCTTCATGGGTGAGCGGCTCAAAATAGAGGCGATCAGCGGTGTCGTAGTCGGTGGAAACGGTTTCCGGGTTGGAGTTGACCATGATCGCTTCGTAACCCAGGCGGCTGAGGGCAAAGGCAGCATGACAACAGCAGTAGTCGAATTCGATCCCCTGGCCGATGCGGTTGGGGCCACCTCCCAAGATCATCACCTTCTCTTTGCGGGCCGGGAAAATCTCCGACTCGCTCTCGTAGGCAGAGTACTGGTAGGGGGTAGCAGCCTCAAATTCGGCAGCGCAGGTATCCACAGTTTTGTAGGTGGGGATCACCCCCAGGCTTTTGCGACGGGCCCGCACCTGATGTTCCGTGGATCCAGTGAGGTGGGCAATTTGTCGGTCGCTGAAGCCCATTTGCTTGAGGTGTCTCAAGTCGTCAGCGCTCAGGGATCCCAGCTCCCGCCCCTTGAGGGCTTGCTCCACCTCCACCAACTCCTGTAGCTTGTCGATAAACCAGGGATCGATGTGGGTGAGCTGGGCAATCTCCTGGGCAGAAAAGCCCATGAGCAGAGCGGTGCGGATGGTGAGCAGGCGGAAGGGGTTGGGGGTGCGCAGGTTGGCCCGCACTTCCTCCGGCTTGGGGAAAACCTCCGGCCTATCGCCGCCAAAACCGGGACGGTCGATTTCCAAAGAGCGCAGGGCCTTCTGGATGGATTCTTGAAAAGTGCGGCCAATGGCCATCGCCTCCCCCACCGATTTCATCTGGGTGGTGAGAACCGGCTCTGCGCCGGGGAATTTTTCAAAAGCAAAGCGAGGGATCTTGGTGACCACATAGTCGATGGTGGGCTCGAAGCTGGCCGGAGTTTTGCGGGTGATGTCGTTGGGGATCTCCGGCAGCGTGTAGCCCACTGCCAATTTGGCGGCAATTTTGGCGATGGGAAAGCCGGTGGCCTTGCTGGCCAAAGCAGAAGAGCGGGAGACCCGCGGGTTCATCTCGATCACCCGCACCTCGCCGTTGGCAGGGTTGACGGCAAATTGCACGTTGGATCCCCCGGTCTCTACGCCAATTTCGCGCATGATGGCGATGGCATAGTCCCGCAGCCGCTGGTATTCCTTGTCGGTGAGGGTTTGGGCCGGGGCCACGGTGATGGAGTCGCCAGTGTGCACCCCCATCGGGTCGATGTTTTCTATGGAGCAGATGATCACCACGTTATCCGCCAGATCCCGCATCACCTCCAGCTCAAACTCCTTCCAGCCGATGACCGATTCCTCCACCAAGATTTGGGAAACGGGGCTGGCTTCCAAACCGGCGGCGCAGATCTCTTCAAACTCCTCCTGGTTGTAAGCCACCCCACCACCGGTGCCCCCCAGGGTATAGGCCGGGCGGATGATGAGGGGATAGCCGATCTCCTGGGCAATCTGCTTGGCTTCTTCCAGGGTGTGGGCCAGGCCAGAGCGGGGCACGGCCAAGCCAATCCGCTGCATGGCTTGCTTGAAGAGATCCCGGTCTTCGGCTTTTTCAATGGCCTCCCGCTTGGCCCCAATCAACTCCACCCCGTACTGCTCCAGGATCCCTTGCTGGGCCAGTTGCACCGCCACGTTGAGGGCCGTCTGGCCGCCCATGGTGGGCAGCAAAGCATCAGGGCGCTCCCGCTCGATAATTTTGGCCACAAAGTCCACCGTCACCGGCTCGATGTAGGTGCGCTCCGCCATACTGGGATCCGTCATGATGGTGGCGGGGTTAGAGTTGACCAAAACGACCTCATAGCCCTCTTCCCGCAGGGCTTTGCAGGCTTGGGTGCCCGAGTAGTCGAATTCGCAGGCTTGGCCAATGACGATCGGCCCCGCTCCAATGAGCAAGATTTTGTGGATATCGGTGCGGCGCGGCATAGGGATCCCAGAGGTGGCAGAGTCAGCCTTCTATTGTAGAGGTCACCTGCAGGTCAAGTTGCTCATCGGGATCCCTCTTTTTTGGGTGTTGCGCTTTCAAAGGCTATGCACAGCAGGCAGAGCTTGGATCCCTGGCAGGCAGGAGTTCTCTGGGGCAACCCGCAAAAGGGCAGCTTCTTCATCAGTATCAATAGACGGGAAAACTTGAACTTTAGTCTCAAAATGCGATTGACAAACAACTGGCTGCTACAGCCTTGGTTTACGGACTTACCCTGGTTACTCGCAATGTCCGTGATTTTGCCAGGACAGGGGTACCTCTCATTAACCCATTTAGACCCTCATAACAAGCCGCGGTAGCGAATAAAGATCAAAACTGCCGCCCAGGATCCCAGCGCCACTTTGATCGCCACCAGAATATTGAGAATCGGGATCCAGCCGCCGCTAAACAGAGCTCCCAACTCCCCTCTGGGCAATTCCCAGCCGGCCAGAGCCATCACAGCCACCCCGATAAACGCCACCACCGACAGCTTCTCCCACATCGCAGCCCGCCACCGTTTGTAGATGGCCTCCATCCAGGCGGAAGAGGCGGTGATCGCCACCAAGCCAATGGCCGTCCCCCCCGCCACCCCGGCAGCAAAGCCCCCGCCCGGCGTCAGGTGCCCTCGAATGGCCAGCTCCACCGCAATCAAAGCCGAAATGGTGGCCCCCACTCGCGCCAACACAATCGAGGGAATATCGGTAAATTGAGCTACATTGGCTGTCGGCTGCTCATCCGCCAGCAGATACTGGGCGCCCAAAATTGCCGTAGAAAACACCACCACTTCAAAGACCGTATCGTAGAGGCGGTTGCGCAGAATGAGACCCGTCACCGCGTTGGGCACACCGCTTTCGCTGGCCAGAATCTCCACCGCCTCGACTAAGGCCACGCCCGCTGCGCGATTGGGGGAAACGGATCCCGCCTCGCCCACAATGAGCTGTAGGGCTGCCAGCAGCACCGCTATCCCGTACACCCACTTCATGTCGCCATCACCTCAGCGGCCAGAGCTTGCTGCGCCAAAATGGCCTGCAGGCGGGGTACGCGTGTAACCAGGCGATACTCTGCTGCTTCTCCACCGGGCTCAAGGGCAATGGTGTGTACCTCTCGGCTGCGAAGAGCAGCCACCAACGCCTCCGAACTCCCATAGGCGGCCAACTCCAAGCGCATGTGATACCGCTGTAGCCCTTGGCGCATCTGCTGTAACAACTGCCGTGCTGCTGAGGTACTGGCCTCCAGCACAGGGCTGCCTTCAAGAACGCCCAGGCGCATACTCAGCGAAGAGCGCACCGCAATGGCGTAGAGGGTAATGGAAAGCATAGTGCCCACCAGCGCCTCGGTCAGAGCCACATCCGCCGCCCCAAACAGCGCATAGATCAGGGCGGCAATCGTCCCCAGGATCCCTCGCATTACCAAGGCGTGGTAGGGATTGGTCTGAGTCACCACCAAGCTTGCCGTCAGGGGCAGGAGTAACGCCATCACCAGCAACAGGGTCTCTTCCATCCTGCCCTCCTATAGGGACTTGCGCTGCGAGCAAAACGCCAGCACATAGCCCAGAATGGTATTCCAAATAGCCAGGGAGATCAGTGCCAACACCAACAGGGGCCATTCCCGTGGGATCCGCAACAGCAGCCCCAGCATGATGCTCATAGAGCCCAGGGTGTCCGACACCGAAAGGCCGTGCAGCTTAAATAAAATCGAGCGATCCCCAAGGAGCGGCGCCGTTCCCCACAGCCAAAACAGCACACCAATCCCAAACAACAGATAGCTCAGACCTTCCACCCAGACTTCCATACCTACCCCCAGGGCCTTTCTAAAGCATTTCCAGCCGTTTCAGTACATGAGCCAAGAGCATTAAGGCCGCATTGCCCACCGACAAAATCAAAACCCCCACAATCCCGATCATCCAATCATCCCGCACCACCGACACCACCAAAATCAGGATGGCCGTCTTTGTGGCCAAGCTGGCAAAGGCGAGCATCGTCTGCCAAATATCTTCCTTCAGCCAAGCGGCATACAGGGGCAAGCACAGCGTTAGGGTCAGGAGAAACAGCAGTAGGTTCACACGTCCTCCCGCGGCTTGAGCACATGGACTTCATAAGTGCCTTGGGCATTGCAATTGAGCACGATGGTTTTGGGCGTGAAGGTAATTAAAAAGATATCCAGAAACACCAGCCCTGCTGAACGGTTGGGCAGGGTTTGTTTGTATACAACTTCCTCAACAGTGTGGGGCTTGAGGATCATCTCGAAGGCTTCCCAGTAGGCTCTTGGGATGGCGAGAAGAATTTCCTGGAGCACTCGCCCCCAATCCCGCCATTGCACCGGTGCGGAAGCCTGGCGCGGCAGCAGCAACGTTGCCGCCACCCCGATGGCCACATTGTCCCAGCTCAGATTGCCCGTCAGCAGAAACCAAATCAAGAGGCGCAGGCCGATCTCCAATAGACCCAACTCAGGGTAGCGTCCCATAGTTCCCCACAGCTAACAGAGCCCAAACCAGCACCAACACTATGCTCAAGCCGCCCACCACTGCTTCCAGCCCTTCGTTCACCGACCCTCCCTTCAAAGGGATCCGCTCCCAAAACCAGCCCAGCGGGATCCCAACGCCCAAACTGAGGAGCGCCTTGAGAAGATTGTCAGCGCCATAGGCCGCCGGTAGCCAGCCCCAGAGCAAGCCCCCACCCCAAAGCACCAGTGCCACTTTATCTTGCCAAGGAGTTGCAGAGGTGGTTGCCCCCTTCATTGGAGAAACAGGTGCCCGCAGCACTCGCACGCCTAAACACGTGGTGCCGACGGTAACCCCCACCAGCAGCCACTCGTGCCAGGGATCCAGAGCAGATAAGCTGAGGGCCTTGGCCGCATACCCCAAACTGCCGGGTACCCCTGCCAGGGAAGCCGTCCCCAAGAGCAGCATCGGCCAACGCCAGGGATGGGTCACGCTTGTTCCAACAAACAGCAAGGGCTTTGCCAACCCATGGGCAAGACCGTACAAACCTGCCCATTGAGGGGCAGCAATCACAAATCCCATCTGCGATACCGAGCTCCAGGCGAGAAGGTGCTGGGGCGTGCTCGCCATCAGGGCCAGTAGGATCCCGAAAACGGCTGAACCGGCGCTCAAGTAGGGCAACCCCTGGGCCAAGATCGGCGAAGCCTGGCTGCAGCGCACCAAGGCCATGGCTCCTGCTTTGGTCGTAAAACCGCTGAGCACCGCCGCGATAACGGGATCCGCGGTAGCATAGGTGAGAGGCAGCCACAGGCCGGTAACGAAGATCGCCCCCTTGGCCAAAAGACCCACAGCAATCAGCGCCAAGGCCGTGGGGTCGGCCATAGCCAAACTGCTCATCGCCAGGGATCCCGTGCGCACATAGACCAGGATTGCGCCCATCAGGTAGAAGAGCATGGCCACATTGCTCATGAAGAGGTAGCGCAGCCCCACCCAGAGCTGGCGATCGCGGTGCGGAGCATTTTCTTCCACTGTGGGTTGGCCCTCAGCCCGCCGCCCATAGGTCAGCAGCAAAAACACGCCGATGCTGAGCACCTCCAGGGAAACGTAGACGCTGATCAGGTCGGCACTGATGATGACGGCGTTGGCGCTACCGTGGACGATCAGCAACTGCATGGCCAGAAAGCGGCTGCCCGCAAAGCGTCTATCCAAATACAGGGCCACTCCTAGCGTGACCAGGCCGTGGGCCAAGAGCATCGCTGCTCCATTGGCATCGATCCGCAGCGTCACCCCGAAGTGATCCAAAAGCTGCAGCTCCAAGGGCGCAGCGGTTGTGCCGGGCAAGCCCCCCTGCTGCACCGCATAGGCCACCGTCAGCGCGGCCATCCCCACCAAGCTGGGACGGGTCAGGGCCGGCATCAAGTAGGTTGTGAAGGCCAGCAGAAAGGGCAATGCCACCCACACCAGCGTCAGCTCAGTCATCGGTAGAAGTGCTCTGCGCCCCTGACGCGACTGCCTGTTCGACGCTCTCGACTTCGAGGGTGGGATGATTGCGGGACAGCTTCATCACCCCCACCAACATCAAGGCTTGTACCGACAGGCCGATGACGATGGCCGTGAGGATGATCCCCTGAGGCACCGGGTCGGCATAGTCCAGCTCGCGCCAGGGTTTGTAGATGGGGGTGAACACACCGCTCCGGGCTGCCCAGATCACGAAGAAGGCGATGACCCCGGTGCTCATGACATCCATAGACAGGATCTTCATAATGAGGTTGCGCTTAACCACGACTCCCCAGAAGCCAAGGAAGATCGTGAGGATGACGGCGGCATTTAACATAGACACCTCGCTTGCTGCACTTAAGCTATCCGGTGGCTCAGTCGTCCTAAGGCTACGCCCGCTACGCGACCAGTATCCAGCTTCCGCAGCCGCGGCAGCCAGATAGCCTATGGCCGGTTGCAACGCTGCCGGGATCCCCATCTCCCCAGCAAGACCGGGATCCCGAAGTAGAAAGAGTTGCAGCTCCCAATGGGCAACTTGCTGCGACTTCTTGCCAGCTCTGGGGCTTGGTGGGATCCTGGTCATACACCTCTCATGCCAAGGTCGGAATTCATGGCCGCTGTCCGCAGTTTAAGTTGTTTTTAATGGCCTTGGCGGAACCGACTTCTGGATGCTGAAGATAAGGTGTTGGAGAAGGGGGTTGTAAAAGCCGTGATGCTGCCGGTGGCGGAAGCAGAAGCCCTGATTTTGCAGGCGGCTCAGCCGCTGGGCACAGAGTGGGTGGAGCTGGGATCCGCCCAAGGCCGCGTTCTCAGCCAAACTGTGTATAGCCCCCAGGATTTTCCGGCCCATCCCACCTCCAGTATGGATGGCTATGCCGTGCGCCATGAAGATGTGCAAGCGGGGATCCCTTGTGAGCTGCAGGTGATTGAGACTCTCCCCGCCGGAAAGGCACCCACCCGAGAGCTCCAGCCTGGACAAGCGGTGCGTCTCTACACCGGCTCCCTCTTGCCCAGCGGTGCGGACACCGTGGTGATGCAGGAATACACGCAGCAACCTTCGCCAGGAACCGTTCGCCTCTTGCAGCGCCCGCAGCGGGGCCAATTTGTCCGGCCTCAGGGAGACTTTGCCCGCCAGGGGGATCCCCTCCTGCCGGCAGGGCAGGCTTTGGGCGGAGCGGAGCTGGCCGTTTTGGCTGCCATCCGACAGGCGATGGTGCCGGTGTTTCGTCAGCCCCGGGTAGCCCTGTTCTCGACAGGGGATGAGTTGGTGCCCATCCAGCAGGTGCCGGAGCCGGGGCAGGTTGTGGATTCCAACCAGTACGGCCTGGCGGCTCTGGTCAAGGCAGCGGGTGGGATCCCGATCCAGTTGGGCATCGTGCCGGATCGGCTCCAGGTGTTGCGGCAGGTCGTCCAGCAGGCCCTGGCCTCCGCCGATGGGGTGATCTCTTCCGGAGGGGTATCGGTGGGGGATTTTGACCTGGTGGAAAAGGTGCTGGAGGAGTTGGGAGGCGAGATTTTCATCCGCAGCGTGGCCATCAAGCCGGGCAAACCCCTGACGGTGGCTCGTTTTCCCAATCCCCACGGCCCCCCCAAGCTCTACTTTGGCCTGCCGGGCAACCCTGCCTCTGCCCTGGTGACCTTCTGGCGCTTTTTGCACCCGGCCCTGCGAAAAATGGGCGGATCCCTGCCCCCCTACTGGCAGATCCTCTCCGCCTTCAGCCCGGTGGATCTGCATGCCGACGGTCGGCGGGAACACTACCTCTGGGGACGGCTGCAGGTCAAGCCCGAAGGGATCCGATTTCAGCCCGCCGCCAACCTCAATTCCGGCAATCTCATCAGTCTGGCCGGCTGCAATGCCTTGGCTGTGCTGCCGGTGGGAACAACCCAGATCCCTGCCGGTTCGCCCGTTCAGGTGCTGCAACTGCCCTGAAGATCCCTAGCCCTCCTCTCGCTGCTGCTGGAATAGCCGCCATAGTCAATCCAAATAACAATGAGACGCTAGCCAGTACAACAGTTCCGTCTGCAACAGCGGACCGCAGGCCTTATCACTTCATCCACAGAAGTTCCTCTATCAGCATGCATCCTTGCCCTCTTGAGAGCACTAAAGTCACCCTCAATCTCATTCAAGTCTGGCGAGGGCCTCAGCAAAAAACCACCTCCTGCCCTGCCGCTTTCATCAAATCCTTTATCCTTCCCTTCCGTTCGCCGAGCAGGCCCTAGGCCTTTGAATCGGCCCATTGCCCAGAGTCAATACAGATGTCCTCTCCAAACTCGGCATTTAGTGTCCCTCAAATTCTTCCGCATTCGAGCTACTTGAAAAAGCGTCGGGGCTATCAAACCCCCTCTCTCCTTCCTCCTACCGGCTACTCAGCTCTCTCTCTTCCCATAAACTTTCTCCCCTCTCTTTGGCCAAGCATAAAACAGGTGCGTATCTCCCCAAACCCTGTCTCGTCATTCTCTCATCATTCGCGTCAGCGGTGCAGAGCCTATTGTAAGCTAAACTCTCACTTCCATACTTCTGAACCAACTCCCTCAAGACCCTAGAGTCGTTGATTCTCTCTTGGATTCTTTCTTGCCAATCCCGCTCTCGGTGCCTTAACTCTTTTTTTTCGCGTTGTTTTCATCTTCCTAAGAGCATAGTAAATAGCGCTGGGATGGACGCCAAACCTCTGGGCTCTATCCTTCAGTCGAGCTTCTGGGTACTGTTCTACGTCTTGCTGCAGAGCGACCAAGTCTATCTTTCGCTTCCGAGTCTTGACTTTTGTCGGCCTCAGGTCTTCTCGGTTCAGCCAGCGATAAACCGTTGCACGACTGACTTTGTACATCTGTGCAGCTGCAGTGGGGCTGCCCCCTTCCTGGACATACCCTACGACTCTCTCTCTCAGGTCTAAGCTATAGGTCATGAAGCTTCCTCCTGAGGTCTACTCCCACGTCATCTTGCCTTTAACACCGTCTCATTGTCAACTGAATTGACTACAACTACACAGACCTGCTTTGTGGTCATTTCAAATGGCACCTGTCTTGCCTTTTGTCTGCCGTCGTCGAGAGAGGGGGCAGCGGCACAGAGGACTAGGAAGGAGGGGGGAGACCGTCTCGAACAGACCTAGAGTAGGCCTGCTGCACCGCCTGGTAGCGCCGTTTGAACGCCTGCTGCTGCACCTTGTGATCCACAATGGGATCCGGATAGCCACAACTTCGCCGTTCCCGCAAAGCCCAGGCTCCCTTGGGGTCATCTCCCACCCACAGCAGAGCCGGCGTATCCAGCCGTGCCAGCTCCGGCAGATAGCGACGGATGTACTCTCCTTCCGGGTCATAGCGGGCTGCTTGCGTGGCCGGGTTGAAGATGCGCAGGGGCTTGGGATCCGTGCCCACACTGGCGCTCCACTGCCAACCGCCGTTATTGGCCGCCAGATCCCCATCCACTAGCTTTTGCATAAAGTAGCGTTCCCCCCAGCGCCAATCGATAAGCAGATCCTTGGTCAGGAAGCTGGCCACAATCATGCGGCAGCGGTTGTGCATCCAGCCAGTTTCGTTCAGTTGGCGCATGGCCGCATCCACGATGGGGTAGCCCGTCTGACCGGTGCACCAGGCCTGAAACCAGTCCTGCCGATTTTCCCACTCCAGGGCGTCGAAGGCTCGTCGATAGGCTCCGGTTTCCACGTGGGGCCAGTGGGCCAAGACATGCTTGTAAAACTCTCGCCAGCACAGCTCCTGCCGCCAAGTTTGCAAGCTGCTTTCGGCTTCTTCGCTGCGCACCTCGGCTTCCACCTCCCGCGTGGCTTGCCACACCTGGCGAATGCCGATCGTTCCCCAGCACAAGTGGGGGCTCAGTAGAGAAGTGCCCGGCTCAGCCGGGAAATCGCGGGATCGCTCATAGTCTAAAATGCGCAACCCCTGACAAAAGTCTTCCAAAAGGGCCTGAGCTGCTGCTTCCCCCGCTGCCGGGATCCGCTGGTCGCAGACAAAGCCCAAATCTGCCAAAGTGGGCAGAGGCTGCGCCTTCAGACCGGACACCGGTTGTAGCCCTTTGGGAATCGGGTAGGGATCCCGCTTGGGCAAGCTCGCCCACCTGCGCCAGAAGGGAGTGAAGACCGAATAGGGCTCCCCCGCCTGGGTCAACACTTCCCCCGGCCCGTGCAGCAGCATATCTTGGTAGGAGAAGGACTGGATCCCGGCTGCGGCCAAACTGGCCTGCACTCGACTCTCTTGCTGTAGGGCGAACGGCTCCCCATCGGCATTCCAAAACACGGCCCTGGCTCCCAGGTCTGTGGCCAAGCACCGCAACTCCACCGAGGGATCCCCCAGCCGCCAGATCAGCGGGATCCCCATCTGGGCGTAGCGCTCTTGGAGCTCTTGCAGAGCCTGAAGCAAAAAGGCCACCCTGGCCGGAGCCATGTCCGACCGCCCTAAGATCTGGGGGTCGAAAATGAAGACAGGCACCACCTGAGAGCTGCGCTGGGCTGCCTCATGAAGAGCTGTGTTGTCCCCTAACCGCAGATCGCGACGATGCCAAAGCAAAACGGGGGAAGTCATAGGCTGCCAAGCAATGGGATCCCATCTTGGCTGGTTTCCACCGCCTCTTTCAACTCACCCCCCCCAAGGCCGGGATCATGGGCAGCCAGAAGCTACACTGCGTTGTAAAGAACCTTGAAGAACCCTATCAAAGCTCTAGACTGTCGAACACCCGACTGGGACAATAGCGGCAGCGCTCATCCGGCTTTTGCTGGCCATCGCTGTATCCCATCGCGTAAGCTGTATCCCCCAACATCACCACAAGCTGAGTCAGCTTCAGCGAGAGCAACGGGTCAAGCGGCTCCGTCACATTCAGCATGAACTGCTCAATGGAGCGCCGCAGCGCCTCTGGCGTCTTGATCATCACGTCTCCATCCATCCATCGATGGCTTTAGGTATTCATACTCAAGGCAAGATGGACATGGACTCAGGATAAAGGTGGAAGGAAGAGATGCTCGTAGCATTGGCTACTGTTCTTGGGATCGAGCCGGCAAGGGCTGAGCTCCACACCAGCCAGAGCAGGCTTGCGGATGATGTTAGCCTAGGTATCCAAAAATGGCGACAGCGCGACGGGTGGCACGGGTAGCAGAGCTGATCAAACGAGAGGTCAGCCAAATCCTGCTCTCGGAGATCAAAGATGACCGGGTTGGGGCAGGGATGGTCAGCATTGTGGATGTCGAGGTTTCCAATGACCTGCAAAACGCCCGCATCTTCGTCAGCATTTATGGGGATGAGACAGCTCAACACCAAGCTATGGAAGGGCTAGCAGCGGCCACACCCTTTGTGCGGCGGGAAATCGGCCAGCGCCTCAGCCTGCGACGGGTGCCAACGGTGGTGTTTTTGCAGGATCGCTCTTTGGAGCGGGGATCCCGCGTTTTGGCTCTGCTCAACCAACTGAGACAGACCTCTGAGGCCCAGGAACCGGAGGGATCCCAAGCTGGGGTTGAGGACACCGCCGAGGGCGAAGAAAACGAATCGAGCGGCGAATAGTTGCACCATTTCGAGGGATCCGCGCTGGAGCATGACTCTAGTCAATGATACGCTGGACTATACTGAAAATAATGTACAGTATGTTCAGTATGGCTGCTTGGTATGGCTAGGTATGTAAAAC
>NZ_JBSSBO010000048.1:0-22604 GCF_054058915.1 Thermostichus sp. MS-CIW-41 | reverse complement strand
TCGGAAGCAGGAACCCGCCGAGACGACTGCGCAAGGAGCCATCCATGCGTAGCGTGGTAGGAATCTCCGGCCTTCAGGCCGGGGAGGATGTCAACACAGCTTGCCCTCAGGGTCAGCACAGGTGAGAATAAAAAAACAGAGAAGCCATCCTCAAGCTCATTTTTGTCTGCCTGTGAATCCTGTTCGCACCCTCTCCGCCACCAAAGCGGCCTTTTTCAGCGCCTACCCTCGCCCGATCAACGCCGTCTATCGCCGGGTGGTGGAGGAGTTGTTGGTGGAGCTGCACCTGACCACCGTCAACAGCACCTTCGTCTACGATCCGTTTTTTGCCTTGGGGCTGGTCACCCTCTACGACGGGCTGATGGAAGCCTATCACCCCCCTGAGCAGCGAGAAGCCATTTTCAACGCCCTCTGTAAGGCTCTGCACCTCAAGCCGGAGGTGTTGCGCAAGAATGCCCGCGATCTGCTGGAGTTGATGGGAAGCGGGGATCCCCGTCAAAGACTTGATCTCCTCTGTCTCAAGCCAGAGGCGGAAGATGTGGGTGGGTTGAAAGCCATTTTGGAGCGCATGACTCAGCCGCCCTACGCCTACAGCCGGGTCTTAGCTGTTGGCCTTTACACAGCCTATGAAGTTGTGGCCAAGTCCCTTTACGAAGAACCAGAAGAACGCACCCGCCGCTTTTTGGAGAATGTGGTGAGCAAGCTGCCCTTTTCAACAGAGCGGGTGAGAAAAGATCTGGAGCTCTATCGCAGCAGTTTGGATCGCATGAAGCAGGCGCGGGCTGTGGTCGAGGAGATGGTAAAAGCCGCCCGGCGTCAGCAGGAACGCCGCCAATCGGCCGCCTCTTTGCCCGAGACTTCCCTCGGCGACCCAAGCAAGCCTGGCAGCTAAACCCCAGCCCTAAGCCAGATACTGAGCCCAAGTTTCCACCACCTCGGGGGATCCATACCAGCGCCGTCCACCCCGACCGGAATGGTAGCAGTTGGGCAGAGTGAGGTTAACAGCCCCCTGCAGGTGGGCAGCCTCGATGGGGGTAATGCCATCGCCCCACAATTCCCCCTGTCCAGCCGTGAGCCAATAGCTGTTGTAGGCCAGCCAAGCCAGATAATGCTCCTGTCGCCACAGGGATCCCAGACTCAACCTCTGCCCCTGGATGACCCTGCCCGCCACGCACACATATTTGACCTCGGGCCAAAAGGCCCCCGGATAGTGGGTGTTGACAAAGTCCAAATTGCGCTTCGTCCAGCGCTCCCGGCTGGTGTGGGGGGATCCCAGGCTGATCAGCGTAGCGACGTGCTCCCGCCCCTGCCACACCTGTCCCCCATAGGGCACGGATCCCAGGTAGATGCGGGCAATCCAGCCGCCGGCGGAGTGGGCCACCAGGTTAACTCGGTCAACCCCAAACTCAGCGCAGGTCTTTTGGATGGTCTCTCGAAGGGCCCACAGGATGGGAGTGACAGGCCTTCCCCCCAGCGTGGGAAACCAACTGCGCACCTGCAACGGCACCACCCGTGCCGCATAGCCGCGGGCTTCCAGCTCTTGGCGCAGGGGCTCATACTCCGACGCACCCGCCAGATAACCGGGCAAAATCACCACAGGGGCCATACGCTAGCGGGGATACCAGAACATGCCTTTGATCCCCTCAGGGTCGGCGGTGAAGCCCAGCCGTTCGTAAAAGCTGACCACTCCCTGATCGGCAAAAAGGGTGATGTTGCTGATGTCTCGGGCGCGCAGCTCGTGGATCACCTTTTCCATCAGCCGCTTGCCCAGACCCTTGCCCTGGAAATCGGGATGAACCACCACATCCCAAATGGTGGCATTGAAAGCGTGGTCGGACGTTGCCCGGGCAAAGCCGATGAGGCGACGGTAGCTGCCCCGCTGCTGCCACATCGACACCACCAAAAAGCTGTGCTGCAGGGCTTTTCTCACCTTGTGAATGGGGCGACGCGACCACCCCACCGCATCGCAGAGCTCCTCTAGCTCGTACAGATCCAAGTTGGGATCCAAGCTGAAGAGGATTGTCTCCCCTCGTACCACCACCGTTTCCTGGCGACGGTCGGCCCTAGCTGTTTGCGCCGGCTCTTTGGTTGTAGCAGCTCCTGCTGACCCGAACAGGCCCTTCCAAAAACTCATGTGAATCGCTGCCGAGTGAAAGCTCACCCCTACTTTGGGTGAGCGTGTCCTCAGTATAGCCAGGATCGGTGGCGGAATTGTTTCCAATTTCTAGGGATCCCCCCGAAGGGGGAACCACTGATGAAAAGTGACTTTGAGCGTGCCCTTGAGTTCACGTTTCCAATTTCTAGGGATCCCCCCGAAGGGGGAACATCCCAATATCCATCCAGCACTAGTACATCTAGTGGTTGTTTCCAATTTCTAGGGATCCCCCCGAAGGGGGAACCATCCAACCCATTGCTCCTCCAGTTCGACTAAAGGAGTTTCCAATTTCTAGGGATCCCCCCGAAGGGGGAACACTTCTAATTTAACCACCTACACACCCAATATCCTAGTTGTTTCCAATTTCTAGAGATCCCCCCGAAGGGGGAACGTGCGGACTACATGCTGGTCCGCGCTATTGGGAAGGAGGCTGTTTCCAATTTCTAGGGATCCCCCCGAAGGGGGAACTAGATAAACACGATCCAGAAGCTATTCGTCGATACCGTTTCCAATTTCTAGGGATCCCCCCGAAGGGGGAACTTCTTCTTCGACACCACTGAGATCGCAATCATCGACTGCCCACGTTTCCAATTTCTAGGGATCCCCCCGAAGGGGGAACTGCGTACAACTTTCCTAAAACAGGATCCATCTTATTTACGACGTTTCCAATTTCTAGGGATCCCCCCGAAGGGGGAACAATGGAGCTATGAGTTTGGAGAATTTTCATGGATACTGTTTCCAATTTCTAGGGATCCCCCCGAAGGGGGAACGATTAGGAAGTTCTAAGAACACAGGTTCAGCAGGTGGGTTTCCAATTTCTAGGGATCCCCCCGAAGGGGGAACTTTCTTTTGTTGCTAGCTAAACCAAATGTACTTACTACACTTGGTTTCCAATTTCTAGGGATCCCCCCGAAGGGGGAACCAGCTTCGGATCCCTTCTTCGCCCAGTCTCTGAAGGCTACCGTTTCCAATTTCTAGGGATCCCCCCGAAGGGGGAACTTATTTGGATCAGGAATAGTAGGAACGCCTCTACCTGTTTCCAATTTCTAGGGATCCCCCCGAAGGGGGAACTAGACTGGGAGAAGTTCGGTAACCGCTATCGCCATGCGCGTTTCCAATTTCTAGGGATCCCCCCGAAGGGGGAACTTCCAAAGTCCAAAACAAAGATCCAGTTTACGGAGAACGGAGGTTTCCAATTTCTAGGGATCCCCCCGAAGGGGGAACAAGAAATCACCTTATAACGCCCGTATATCCGCTTAGAAGTTTCCAATTTCTAGGGATCCCCCCGAAGGGGGAACTGGACACCAGCGATGACATTCCGGAGGACGCGGTGATCATCGTTTCCAATTTCTAGGGATCCCCCCGAAGGGGGAACAATAATACTCACACTCTGTACCTCTACCCAGTATCCTAGTGTTTCCAATTTCTAGGGATCCCCCCGAAGGGGGAACTTGATAGAAGACAGATATGACTGGCACTTCCCAGCCGCAGTTTCCAATTTCTAGGGATCCCCCCGAAGGGGGAACTTCAAGGTCCCGAGTTGGGTAGAGAACGCAGTTCTCCTGTTTCCAATTTCTAGGGATCCCCCCGAAGGGGGAACCTTCTTTTTCTAACCCCCTAACCCCCTCTACACACCCGTTTCCAATTTCTAGGGATCCCCCCGAAGGGGGAACTTTTTCAAGGAGCATTTATCCGTTACGTACACCATTACTTGTTTCCAATTTCTAGGGATCCCCCCGAAGGGGGAACATCGAGGAGGGTACGCCGGACTTGGCCGTAGAGTTTGTGTTTCCAATTTCTAGGGATCCCCCCGAAGGGGGAACCATACTTGAACTAGTCTTATATAAGGAGTGCCTGAGGAAGTTTCCAATTTCTAGGGATCCCCCCGAAGGGGGAACTAGCAGGTGTCGCCATCAATGGGGTCAAAATTAGTGAAGACGTTTCCAATTTCTAGGGATCCCCCCGAAGGGGGAACAGCAGACGGGATGGCTACTTCGCCCCTTTGCAAAGTGGGGCGTTTCCAATTTCTAGGGATCCCCCCGAAGGGGGAACCAAGCGCTGGAGGCGCAGGCGGGATCCCTGAGAACGTTTCCAATTTCTAGGGATCCCCCCGAAGGGGGAACCCAAGCCCTACCGGTCAAACGGAACAGGGATCCCAGTTTCCAATTTCTAGGGATCCCCCCGAAGGGGGAACTCACAAGGTTGTACGTTTGCTATGTCTGTTGACAGAAGGTTTCCAATTTCTAGGGATCCCCCCGAAGGGGGAACTCGCACAAAGATAGGGCCGGTGGTACCGTATTCGGTCTTGTTTCCAATTTCTAGGGATCCCCCCGAAGGGGGAACACCTGTAAGAGCTATGAGTCAGAGTTAGACTGCCCCGAAAGTTTCCAATTTCTAGGGATCCCCCCGAAGGGGGAACGTGGCTTCCGTCTGAAGCCGATTTGGTTGCCCAACCTGGAGTTTCCAATTTCTAGGGATCCCCCCGAAGGGGGAACGTGTATCCAGACTGGTTGGTAAGTACAAGAATGCTATCTGTTTCCAATTTCTAGGGATCCCCCCGAAGGGGGAACTTTATAACCCCTGGGCATTGGAAGAGAGGGTTGATACCGTTTCCAATTTCTAGGGATCCCCCCGAAGGGGGAACATAAACTCCAAAGCTTCCCTGATTTCTCCGCGCTCTATGCGCAAGTTTCCAATTTCTAGGGATCCCCCCGAAGGGGGAACGAGGTATGCATAGCGGATTACATCGGACTTCGTGAAGTTTCCAATTTCTAGGGATCCCCCCGAAGGGGGAACCAGAGCTACTAAAGGAGGATGTTAAACCCTGTTTAGAAGTTTCCAATTTCTAGGGATCCCCCCGAAGGGGGAACTTTCAGTGTTCCCTGCTGATTAGGAGGTTGTGATGACTCAAGTTTCCAATTTCTAGGGATCCCCCCGAAGGGGGAACTCCACTCCTATTAAACCCAAGCAGGGCAAGGAATGCAAGACCCATTTGCGAGGGATCCGGAAAAAAGTCGGCAAAAAGAGCTGCGGCGAGGGGGTTTTGGGGCTGGAAAGCCTTGTGGCGCAAGGCATCGAGGGATCCGACGAAAGAATCGGCCTTTGCGGCTTTTGGCGGATCGCTCGCGGAGGCGTTGATACCGTTTGGGTGTTGTCTTGGAAACAAGGGTGAGTACCCGAGCCTCAACCGGAGTTTGCGGGGCTTGGCGATTGCCCAAGGCGTGCCCCCTAGCCGCGGGTGTAGCCGGCTGGGGGATGAAAGCAGATACGATGTTTTCAACTTTTCACAGTCGGAGAAATCTCATGAAAAAGTGGATTGCCTCGGCTACAACCCTACTCTGCTGTGTGCTTGTCCTGGTTTTGTTTTGGCCCCATGTTACCTCTGCCCAGGGGCAGACTCTCAACCTCTACATCTGGTCAGAATACATCGATCCCGACATCCTCACCGCCTTTGAAAAAGCCACCAATAGCCGCGTGCTGGTCAGCGTGTACGAATCCAACGAAGACATGGTGGCCAAACTGCGGGGGGGAGGCACCAGCCAGTACGACATTGTTGTTCCCACCGACTACATTGTGCCCAACATGTTGGAGCTGGGACTGCTGCAGCCTCTCAACAAAGAATTGATCCCCAACCTAAGCAACCTGGGCGAAAAATTTGTCGGCCTGCCCTTTGATCCAGAAAACACCTACACCGCCGCCTATCAGTGGGGCACCACCGGCATTGGCTACCGCAAAGACCGCCTGCCCGAAAACTTTGAACGCTCTTGGGGATTGATTTTCGACCCGCAGCAGCAGTATGGCCCCTTTGTGATGATCGACGAGATGCGCTCCATGATCGGCGCTGCTGCCGTTTACCTGGGCTTCGATATGAACACCACCGTTCGCTCCGAACTGCAGCAGATCCAGCAGCTTTTGATCGACACCAAGCGCCGCAGTGCCGGCCTAATTGGGGGCGTGGGGGGCAAAAACCAACTGGTTTCTGGAACGGCCAATGTAGCCATCGTCTACAGCGGCGATGCCCTGCAAGCTGCCGAAGAAAACCCCAACATCGGCTATTTTGTCCCCCGCGAGGGTGCCCACATTTGGCTGGATGTAATGGCCATTCCCGCCCAGGCCCCCAACCCCGAGCTGGCCAATCGCTTCATCAATTTCATCCTGGATGCTGAAGTCGGCGCTCAACTGAGCAACCACAACCGCTTCGCCACCCCCAACGCTGCAGCTCTGCCCATGATCAACCCAGAAGATCGGCAAAACCCGGCCATCTACCCTGACGAAGAGGCCCTTGCCAAACTCACCTACCTTAAAGTGCTGTCAGGGGAAGAGCTGCGCCTCATCGACGCCCTCTGGACAACCGTGAAAAGCAGCTAGGGATCCCTTGTTAGCTCTCGACATAAAACTTGACACTTTTTAATATCTGAGCCACATTAAAGATGTCACCCGTTGATGGAGCTAAAACCATGGAGAACCAAGAAGCTAAGTTCGGCTTCACTACCTTCGCCGAAAAATGGAATGGCCGTTTGGCAATGTTGGGCTTTGTGATCGGCGTTGCGACCGAGTTGCTGACCGGCCAAGGGATCCTCTCTCAAATTGGCCTGATGTAATCCCGGTGGGCCTACGACACTGCTGTAGATCCTTGCTTGCCTGGCTGTAGTTTCCACCCTCTGCAAAGCAGCCAGGCTTTCGCATTGCCCTCGATTCTGGATTTAGGTCTGAATGAATCCAAATGGAAGTGGAAGCGAAATGCAGGCTGTTAAGTCCAGCTTCCACTGCCTTGCTTCTGCCGCTGACTGATACATTCACGCTGAACTCTCCTGAACATGGTTCAGGAAAGAAGCGATCGCATCCTGCCTATCTCTGAGCAGGAAGGCGGTATCCCGCAAAGCCCTGAGGAATACCCCTCGAGCGCTTTCCCCCTTCACTTCCCGGCAACCGTTGCGGTGGACTCAAGGATCAGGGGGAAACTTGGTCTACTATATCCCTCTCAATGACTTTTGCCAAACCGCCTAAAGCTCAGTAAATTCAGCAAAGTTCAGGGTTTTGGGGGTTAGAGGCATGCTCTCCTCTTCCACTGGGAGAGGGGCGGGGAGTGAAAGCTAGCAGCGCAGAAGGCTTGGGATCCCTAGGAATCTACTCTTCCAAATCCTGCAAGTACTGGCGGATATCGGCCAAGATGCGTTCTAGGTCTTCTGGGGCCTGGAGAGCGCGTGCCCATTCTAGGTCATGACCACCTTGGGATCCCTGCTGGGCCAGCGCCACTCCTAAGTGTTCCAGCTCGCGAACCACTTGGCAAAAAGCATTAGCTCCCACGTTGGAGCTGGCTCCTTTGAGGCGATGGGCGATCCGCCGCATTCCTTCTGCATTGCAACCGGCAATGGCTTGGCGCAGTTGCGGAAGCTGGGTTTCGCAATCTTGGATGAACACCTGCAGCAGCTCCCGCTGAAACCCGCGATCCCCGCCGGAAACCTGATCCAGATAGGCAGAGTCGATGGGATAGGGCAAGGTGGGAGAAGAGGGATCCCGGCTCTCGGCGGGGGAAGCTGGAGAGGCTGCTTCAGAAGCGGCTTGGTTGGAGGATCCCCCTGCAGACTGAGCAATCAGCTGGCTCCAGTGGTTGAGCAACCTTTGCAAATCTTCCTTCAGCACCGGCTTGCTGAGATAGTCGTCCATACCTGCCTGCAGGCAGCGCTCCCTATCCTCCTGCATGGCGTTGGCTGTGATGGCAATCACCACTGTGCGGTGGCCGGATCTCCGTTCCTGTTGGCGTAGGCGGCGGGTGGCCTCGTAGCCGTCCATCACCGGCATTTGGCAATCCATGAGAATAAGGTCATATCTGACCTGCTGCAGGAGATCCAATACCTCCTGACCATTGGCCACCACATCGGCCTTGTAGCCCAAACTCTCGAGCTGGCGCAAAGCCACCTTTTGGTTGACGGGGTTATCCTCTGCCAGCAAAATGCGCAGCGATTGACGGGGACGATCCTCCCTGGGGGTCGTCTGAGGGAGGACGGGACTCATTCCCAAGAGCGAAGTGGATAAACCAGAAGATTTCCCCAGGGCCATGACCAGCGCTTCCTGCAGACGGCTTTGTTTTACCGGCTTAACCAAGTAGGCGGCAAAGCCGATTTCGGCAGCGCGGCGGGAGTGCTCCCCCAGTCCCAGGGAGGTCATCATCACCAGTTGCGTCTCGGCCAGTTGCGGATCTGCCTTGATCCAGCGGCCCAAGGTCTCCCCATCCACCTCTGGCATTTGCATATCCAAAACGGCCAGGGGGAAGGGTCTGCCTTCCCGAACGGCTTGGCGCAGTTTGTCCATAGCCTGATAGGCATTTTCGGCCTCTTCCACCACCATTCCCCAAGCCGCGGCCTGACAGCGCAGGATCTTGCGATTGGTGGCATTGTCGTCCACCGCCAACAGCCGCTTGCCCTGCAAATCCACCGGGACACGAGCAGAAGGCTGGGCAAGCTGCTGGACGTAGGGCTGCCGCTCCAGGGTCAGCTCGACGCTGAAGGTGCTGCCCTGTCCCTCCTGGCTTTGCAACGAGATGGTTCCCTCCATCAGTTCTGTCAGTTGTTTGCAGATGGCCAAGCCCAGTCCCGTACCTCCGTATTTGCGGGTAGTAGAGGCATCCACCTGGCTAAACGGTTGAAACAGCTTGCTCTGCGCCGCCGCCGGGATCCCGATCCCGGTATCTCTCACCGAGAGCCTGAGGTGGACATGGGTAGCGGTTTCTTGCAGCACCTCTGCTTGGATCACCACCTCTCCTCGGTGGGTGAACTTAATGGCGTTGCTTACCAAATTGTTGAGGATTTGCCGTAGTCGCGAGGCATCTCCCCGCAGGTAGCGCGGCACTTCCGGCGGCATAAGCACCGCCAGCTCCAATCCCTTGGCGTGGGCAGTGGGGGCAAACAGATCCGCCACCTCCTCCAGACACGAGCGGAGATCGAAATCCAGGATCTCCAGCTCCATTTCCCCGGCCTCCAATTTGGAGAAGTCCAGGATGTCGTTGATGAGGGTGAGCAGGGCATCGCCACTGATGCGGATGGTCTCTACAAAGTCCCGCTGTTCTGCATTGAGGGGGGTCTCCAGCAGCAGGCCCGTCATCCCCAGTACCGCGTTCATGGGGGTGCGGATCTCGTGGCTCATGGTGGCTAAGAAGCTGCTTTTGGCCTGTGCAGCCTGCTCAGCTGCTTTGCGGGCCTGCTCCAGCTCCAGGCTGCGCTTTCTCTCCCGTTCCAAAAGGGCTGCCTGGGTGAGGGCAATGCCAATTTGGTTGGCCAACTGCGACAGCAGCTCCATCTCAAAGGGTTGCCACTGACGGGGCCCGGAGCACTGGTGGGCCAGCAACAACCCCCACAACTGCTGCTCCAAAAACAGCGGCACCACCATGTTGGCCCTGACCTGCATTTTTTGCAGCAGCTCTAGGTAACAAGGCTCCAGTCCTTCACTTTCCACATCGCTAACAACGCGAACGCGGCCCTGGCTGTAGAGCTGGGCGTACTTTTCCTGAAAGCAAGGATCCTCAATCACCTCTCCTGCCAGCGAGGGGATCCCCGGCTGAGTTTTCTCGTTGGAGATGATCCCAGAACCATCCGGCTGGAAGCGGTAGACCAAGACTCGGTCGGCTTTGAGCAGGGCTTGGATTTCTGTTACCGCCGTCTCTAGGATCTCGGCGATATCCAAAGATTCGCGGATCTTCAAGCTGAGATTGGCTAGCAACTGAGCCCGGCGGTTTTGCCGCTCCAATTCCTCTGCCGCTTTCTTCTGCTCGGTAATGTTGCGGAAGATGCCCCGCGTAGCCACCATCACTCCATCTTCAAAGCGGCAGTTGACATTGCCCTCCACCCAAACAGTTTCACCAGTGGCCGTGAGGAAAGCTGTCTCTACTCTCTCTACTTTCTTCCCCGATAGAAGCTTCTGGAAAAGAGCCTGGCAGTGCTCCCGGCAGTCGGGATGGAGAATGTCGAAGAGGGTCATTTGATAAACTTGAGCTTCGTCATAGCCCAAGGTCTCTTTCCAAGTGCGGTTGACATACAAAAAGTGCCCTTCAGCATCCACGCTTTGGATGAGGTCAGTGGCATTTTCAAAGAGATCCCGGTAGCGCTCTTCGCTTTCTTTCAAGGCCAGCTCCGCCAGCTTGCGGTCGGTGATGTCGATGCCGGCGCCCATGACAAACTCCACCTCGCCGGCAGCGTTGATTAGGGCGGTGTTAGACCAAGAAATAAGCCGCAGTGCCCCTTGCTTGGTGCGCCAAAAATTCTCATGGCGATTCAAAAAGAGGGAATAGTTGCCCTTGAGCTGTTCAAAAGCTTGCTTCACACCAGGCACATCTTCCGGCGGGATCAAACCCAAATCCCACAGCAGCCGGCCCTTGACTTCTGCCAGCGAGTAGCCAGAGAGCTGCTCAGCAGCGCGGTTGAAGCGCAGGATACGCCCTTCTGGATCCATGACCACCACCAGCGCCCCTGCCGTATCGATAACCGCGTTGGTAAAATCCCGCTCTTGCTTGAGGGATCGTTCTGCCTCTTCTCGCTCGGCAGTCTCCCGGCGGATGAGGAAGTAAACCGAGGCCAAAACCAGGTAAGTAAAAATGAGCCCGCCAAAAGCAATGAGATTGGTTCTAACCCAGGTTAACTGCAGTTCCTGATTGCGTTGCTCCAGAAGGCGATTCTCCTCCTGCTGCAGCACCCGAATCAACTCGACAATTTGCTCCACCAACCTTGGCCCTTCGCTGCTTTCCAGGGCTTCCTGGGTGGCGAGTAGCCCCTCTTGCTCCCTCAGCCGGATCAAGTCTTGGATGACTCGTAGCCGTTGCTCCAGCAGCAGCTCTAGGCGCTTCAGACGCTCTTGCTGCAGGGGGTTGTCGACAGTCAGTTCCTGCAGCAGGCGCAGACGGGTAGAGATTGCTTCAAGGCTGTCTTGGTACTCACCGAGGTAGCGAGGATTATCGGTCAGAAGATAGCCACGTTTACCGGCTTCGGCGGCGCGGGTTTCCGCCAGCAATCCTTCCAAGTTTTGGATCACTTTTAGAGTGTGGGCCACTCGTTCTGTAAGCTGCGGCAGTTGAGAGGCATTCCGCTGAGCTGAGTAGGTGATCCCGCCCAAAAGCAAGGCAGCCAGGCCAAAACCGGCGGTAACTTTGAGGAGAAAGCGGTTTTTGCGGGCAGGTTTAGTATCCCCCGACTTAGGCAGCAGAGGCGTCTGAGCCAGTTCCCTCAAAGTACGGCGCAGCTCCAGTTGGGCCACCACCTGATGGGCCAGGGCTTGTAATTGCTCCAGTTGTTCTGGGGTCAGGTGCCGAGGCTGATAATCGACAACGCAAAGCGTGCCCAGGGCCTGCCCTTCTGGAGTTACCAAGGGAATGCCAGCGTAAAAGCGAATGTGGGGCTCTTGAGCGACAAGCGGGTTGTCGGCAAAGCGCGGATCCTGAGTGGCATCGGGCACCACCAGCGGCTCTTTAGGCGACAAGATGGCGTGGGCGCAGAAGGCCACATCCCGGGGAGTCTCCTGCACATCGACGCCGAATTTGGCTTTAAACCACTGGCGGTGTTCGTCGATAAGGCTGACCAGAGCAATGGGCGTGCCGCAGATGTGGGCAGCCAGCCGCACGAGTTCGTCAAAGCTGTTCTCAGGAGCGGTGTCCAAAATCTGATACTGCCGCAGGGCAGCCAGCCGCTGCTCTTCGTTGGGAGGGAGGGGGGCCTTAGGCATAGGTCAAACTAAGCGGAGAGGAAGGGTTCCGATCCACCGATCTCGGAGGTCGATAGTCTCAAGGTAAAAGAGGTAACCCCAGCATAACTTCCAAGCCTCTCCACCGGAAGCTACAGGGATCCGATCCCCAAACCAGCTTCCCGTTGGTTCAGTTCGCTACATTTTCACCACGCCTGCGTCAGCTACTCTAGCTCCTGCAAACGAGCCAAAATAAGAGTCTGAGCCGTGGCCCGTCCAGAGCCGCCGCGGGCAGAAGGGAAAAAGACTTACCGGATCCCAGTTTCAGTATTTATACTGATGTCAAAGATGAGAAAGCTCAATAAGCATCCTCTGATGCATTTGGTTTCACTCACCCTATAAATAATCAAATCCTAACATTTTTAAGCAAGCTTCGAGTTGAAATTTCTTAACGGAAGACTTACTATAGAGCGACGAGCTTTGTAAAGGGGGAATACTCTCAGCCATGCAAAAACTCCAAGACAGTTTGGTAAAAGCTCTGAGCATCGATGGAGCACTGGGGTAGCACTGGGGGATTGGAAAACCGGGATGTGCCTGGGATACAAGGGTACCAACAGCCCTGCCTTTCCCGAAGCTAATCTAGAGCTGGCTGTTGCCGGAAACACAGAGGTGATCCGCGCCAAAATGCGAGTTGCTGAGTCTCTTAAGCTTACTGACAAAATCGAGGAGGTTCTTATCCTGCTGGAGACTCAGTACCACCTAATGCATCTAGTCCAGCACATCTCTGGTTTGTTTTTCTATCTGGTTCTGGATCGAGAGAAAGGCAACTTGGCCCTTGCCCGCATCAAGCTTGGCCAAATCGAAAAGGAGCTGGCCCTCTAGAAGTGGAGGTGAAGCCGGACAACCTGGCAGTATCCCCTGAAACCCATTTTGGGGGAGTGCGGAACCGGGGACTTGAACCCCGATGGCATTGCTGCCACTAGAACCTGAATCTAGCGCGTCTACCATTCCGCCAGTTCCGCGGTGATCTATAAGGATGCCCAAGGAAAGGGATCCTTGTCAAGGTCTGAGGCGGGCTTTGGAAGGGGATCCTGCCCTTATGCTAAGCTCGGCTGCGCACGCACTGGATCCAGAGCGCTAACTTTGGCAGCTTTTACCTTTGTTTGCGAGGGCACTTGTCCCAATACCCAGGCGCGGGCAGGATACTTCATTACCCCCCACGGGGAGATCCCCACCCCCTGCTTCATGCCGGTGGGGACTTTGGCCAATGTGAAAACCCTCACCCCTGCCCAACTCAAGGAAACCGGCGCCCACATTATCCTCAGCAACACCTATCACCTCCACCTCCAGCCTGGCGAAAGCATCATCCAAGAGGCCGGGGGGCTGCACCGCTTCATGGCTTGGCCGGGCCCCATCCTCACGGATTCGGGCGGCTTTCAGGTCTTCAGCCTCAGCGCCATCCGCCAAATCGACGAGGAAGGGGTAACGTTTCGCTCGCCCCGCGATGGCCGTCTCATCCGTTTCACCCCGGAGCTGTCTATCCAGATCCAAAATGCCCTGGGGGCAGACATCATCATGGCCTTTGACGAGTGCCCGCCCTATCCTGCTAGCCCTGAGGCGGTGGCGGCAGCGGTGCGGCGGACTACTCAATGGCTGAAGCGCTGCGTGGAAGCCCATCGCCGCTCAGATCAGGCTTTGTTTGGCATTGTGCAGGGGGGAGTTTACCCTGAGCTGCGCCGGCGGGCAGTGGAAGAGGTCTGTCGGTTGGATCTGCCGGGCTATGCCATTGGCGGGGTGAGTGTGGGGGAGCCGGTCGAGTTTATGCACGCCGTTGTGCGGCAAACAGCCCCTCTACTGCCGGCAGATCGCCCCCGTTATCTCATGGGGGTGGGCACCTATGCCGAGATGCGGGCCGCCGTGGCCGCCGGAGTGGATTTGTTTGACTGCGTGATCCCCACCCGCTATGCCCGCCATGGCACGGTGATCAGCCGGGGCAAACGCTGGAACATCAAAAATGCCGAGCACCGCCGCAGCCTGGATCCCATCGATCCCGACTGTCCCTGCTACACCTGCCGCCACTTCAGCCGAGCCTACTTGTGTCACCTCATCCGCGCGCAAGAGATCCTGGGCTACACTCTGCTCTCCATCCACAACATCACAGAGCTGATGCGCTACACCCAGAAGATGCGTCAGGCCATCTTGGAAGGCCAATTTCATGAGCACTGGGATCCCTGGAGCTAAGCCGGCCGGGAGATTTGTCTGGAAGCATCTGATCCATTTTGGTAGAATAAGTACATGGGATAGTACGTGCATTTAAGCTATCCCATGTAGCCGCAGGAAGGAGTCAGATCATGGCTATCCGAACCCTCAGCAGCGTGATTGAACAGCACATCGCCGGCCTTCCGGGCGTGGTTGCTGTTTTGATAGGGCGGGCCACTGATGGTACCACAGTAGCCAAAGTAACCTACGTCAGCGATTCCCAAGAGGAGCAGGCCCTAGAACTTTTGGGCACCTATGCCAGCGACCTAGTCCAGGCCAACAGTCGTCTATGCCAGCTTGTCAGCTCTGACCAAGAGGCGGACTACCTTTTGGCCGGCACTTCGGCGTTGCGGGTTGTCATCAAAGCGTTTCCCAAAAGCCCCTACTTTGTGTTATTCCTGACCCGTTCCATCACCGACCTGAAAGCGATTTCAGACCGGATTAAGGCCATCTTGATCGACGGAAAACCGCTGCTGCCCCCTGTGCAGGACAGCGCTATGTCTGTGGCTCAGGCTTTGATGGACTATGCCAAGCGCTACGCTCCGGATCCTAACTTTGTGGCTCTGCGCCTGTCTTTGAAAACGGGCCTAGACCGCAACCGTCTCGAAAAGGGCACCCTGACCCGACAGGAGCTGCGCATTCTTTACAAAGCGGTAGCAGATCTTTTGGGCCGAGAGCGTCTGCCTATTGCCATGCCGGCCTGAGTAGTTCAAAATAGCTAGCAAGCTTTGTCCAGGGGTAGTTGCTACACCTGGAAGGCTTTTTTAGGTTTACTTTAAGTTTATTTGCTCGCGCTTAAACCCTTTCATCTCGACTGCGACCGCAGGCTCGTCTCTTGAAGGCTGAGTTTGGGGGACGGGCAATCTCTTGCAATCTCAATCTCTATCTGGAGGCAAACTGGTGACCATACGTACCCTTATCAGTGTGGTTGAGCAGCACATTGCCGGTCTTCCGGGCTTGATCGCAGCTTTGGTGGGGCGAGTAACCGATGGCGTTGCAGTGGCTAGGGTTGCGTATACCAACGATGTGCAGGAGGAAATCTCTCTGGAACAGTTGGGCAACTACGCGGCTGACTTGATACAAGCCAACAATCGCCTCTGCCAGTCGGCAAGCGCTGACCAAGAGGGGGACTACCTTTTGGCAGGTACTTCGGCGTTGCGGGTTGTCATCAAAGCGTTTCCCAGAAGCCCCTACTTTGTCTTGTTTCTTACCCGCTCCACCACCGACCTTAAGGCGATTTCAGAGCGTATCAAAGCCATCCTAATTGATGGAAAACCATTGTTGCCCCCTGTTCAGACACCACTGCATCCACTGCTCAGGCTTTGATGAGCTACGCCAAGCGCTACGCCCCGGATCCTAACTTTGTGGCCCTGCGCCTCTCTTTGAAAACGGGTCTGGATCATAGCCGCCTCGAAAAGGGCGCCCTGAGCCGTCAGGAGCTGCGCATTCTCTACAAAGCAGTGGCAGATCTCTTGGGCCGAGAGCGCCTGCCTATTGCCATGCCGGTCTGAGTAGTCGAGAATAGCTGGCGAGGTTTGTCTGAGGGCAGTTGCTGCGCTTGTGGGATCCCCTATTGTTTATCTGAGTTCACTTGCCTATGCTTGAGCATCTACATCTCGACCGCGACCGTAAGCTGATCTCCCTGTTTGGAGAGCCGGTTATCTTCCACTGCCATCACTACAACCTATTCCTGCAGCAGACTATTGAAGATCCCGACTGGATCGATGGAGTGGGAATTCTGCGCACCGCAGCCCAGGAGATCTTTTACAGTCTTCTGTACGGAGCTTTCAAGGCTCTTGGCATTCAGGAGACCCAAGAGCGCCTGGCAGTAGCAGCTCAGATCTTCAGTTTTTTAGGATTTGGGCGGCTGGCGTTTGAGGTGACACCTTCAGGCGGGGAAGTGCAGCTTACCCATTCTCACTATGCAGAAGGTTGGCTGAGCAAGTACGGGGATCAGGTCAACCGCACACGTCCCATTGACCACTTGGCGGTGGGCTATGTGGCGGCAGCTCTGGATGCCACGTTTGGCGAGCTGGGAAGCTACGGGGCAGAAGAAACGGAGTGTATGGCCGTTACGCGCAAGGATCACTGCGTGATCCAGGCCACTCGGCTGCCGCGGCCCCAGTTGTTGACTCCCAGTCCAGGGATGGGCAAGTTGATCGAGCAGCCGCTCCAGTTCCCCCGGCCCACAACAGCAGTGGACTACGATGCGGTCAACGAAGCTCTGTGGGGCTTGCCTTTGGCCGGAGATGAGCGGGGGCAAATTCGCGCGTTTAACGTGTTGCTAACGCGCATGCCTGCCAACTACTGCAACCGCATTCAATATCGCTTTTTACAGGAGCTGAAGGCGGTGCGGGCTGAGCTGATGGGGGTGGGGGAAGCTCTCATCCGCGAGTCGGGGCATGTTTGTGTCTTCTACACCTTCGGCAACATCATGGAATCGGTGGAGTGGGAAACCCTGGTGGGGCCGATGCTGGAGAAGGACACGGACTGGATCCACGGCGGCTATGCGGTGGCCAGCAGTCTGGGGTGGGGTCGCTGGCAGGCTTTGGAGGTGGTGAGCGGCGAGTCTTGCCGGGTGGCCATTGATGGCAACTACGAAGCCAACTACTTTTTGGCTTCCTACCCACGGGCAGAGGATCCCGCCTGCTATTTTGCTCAAGGGGCGGTGCCGGCGATAATGAATCTGGTCTACAACGGCAACATCCAGCAGAAGCCGGTTTTGGATCAAGTCTTCTACAACCGCCTCTTCCAGCGGGGTGGGCTCTTCCACGGCCAGGAGACCAAGGCCAGAGAGAAAGGGGATCCCTGGTGCGAGTTTTACGCCGCTCGCGTCAGCGGGACGGAGTCCTTGCGGATGTAGGGATCCATGCAGGTGCGCATCCTCAGGCGGCGGGAGTGTGGGGCTGGGTGGGCCACCGACCTGCTGCTGCCACGTTGCCTTGTCTGGTCAGAGGTAGAGGCTCTGGCCCAGGAATGGGGGGCTGCCTGTCGCTGTTTTCAAGGGCAACTGGTGTGGCTGGATCTGCCCTCAGGCCGGATTACGGCTTCGTTGCGGGTGCCCCGCCTGACGTTGCGACTCCACGATGCCAACGCTGAGGCGCAGATCTTAAATCGTTTGCAGCAGTTGGCCAAGTCTTCTGGTTCCCAGACAGAGGGAAGTTAAGGGCAAAACGAGAAGTTTAGCTTGGCACCGACATTTTGCGGCAGACTATCGACCAATGCAGGATCGACTTTCCAGGAGTGCCATGCGCCCACCAAGTTCGAGCCTGCTGAGGAACTGGGAGCCGCGTTCATACTCGCTCATAGTCATAATGTATGCAGCATGCATGCAGCTCGGTACCTACCTTGCCATAGCAAAGAGAGCGCTCCATTCTTGGTTGGGCACACCCGGCTTGGCGATGATCTCAAGGATGCGATTTTGGGCGGCGGGCTGGAATAAACTTTCGACGGCTACTTGGGCTACTTTCGTGCGGGGGATGCTGCCGTCAAAGAGGGTATCCGCCTTGGATAGGACAATGCCATCGTCGTTGTCTTGGTTTTTTAGGCCCCCCGGTCGAACGATGGTGTAGGTGAGGCCGCTTTTTTGCAGGTATTCTTCTGCGCGTTTTTTCCACACCAGGATCAGCCAAAACAAGTTGAGGGGATGGAACAGCTGGGAAACACACAGGGAAGAGATTAAAACAAAGTGTTGGATCCCTTTGGCTTTGGCCACATCGACCAGGTTCTTGGTGCCTTCATAATCCACTCGGTAGGGCTGAAAGGGATCCCAACTGGGCCTAGCACCTGTAGCACAGAGCACCACTGTGCATCCTTCCATGCCCGTCTCCAGCGTGGCCGGATCCAGCACATCCCCCACCACCACTTCCGCTTCGGGGGGCAGAACCCGTGCGGCCAGCTCGCGGCTGCGCACCAGCGCCCGTACCGGGATGTCGCGGCCCACCAACTCTTTGACAATGCGGCGTCCGGTTTCTCCTGTAGCCCCTGCAACAAAAGCCTGCATAAGTTTCTCCTGCAAAGCTGCCTATACCCGGCGTAGCTGTTCGAGGATTTGCGGTGGCCCCATCTGCCATTATCTTCCCAAAATCGGCCTCAGGTTCCATCCTTTCCATGACAGGATGGTAGGGATTCCGCGCCCCAGTTCACCCAGTTCATCAGATGGTTGCCCAAGCTGCTCCTACCGCCTACGAGGCCCAAACCCAAGCTCTTGCCCAATCTCTGTTCGCCTCTCTTTCGGGAGAGAAGAGATCCCTGCTGGCCCAGTGGCGAGATCAACTGCGCTGGGAGGACAAGCTGCTGGCCTGGGCGATGGAGAACCCCCACCTGCGCACCCAGTTGTTCCGCTTGATCGATGTCTTGCCCAGCTTGAAAAGTAAGGCTGAGGTAGCCCGCCATTTGCAGGAGTATCTCTTGGATCCGGCAGTAGAGTTGCCGGGGATGCTGAAGAGCCTGCTCAACTTCGCAGACCCCGACTCCCTGCCAGGACAGTTGGCTGCCAGCACTCTCACCGCTGCTGTGGAAGCTCTGGCCCGCCGCTATATTGCCGGAGAAACTCTACAGCAAGTCAGCAAAACTCTGGAAGCTTTGCACCGGCAGGGTATGGCTTTCACGCTGGATTTGCTGGGGGAAGCCGTCATCACCGAAGTGGAAGCCCAATCCTATCTGGATCGCTATCTGCAGGTGATGGAGCATTTGGCAAAGATGGTCAAAACCTGGCCACAACCGCAGCCTGTGCCGCAAGTGTCGGTGAAGCTGACAGCCTTCTATTCCCAGTTCGATCCCATCGATCCCCTGGGGGCCAAAACCAGAGTGGGGGAACGGATTCGCATCCTGTTGCGCCGGGCAGAAGCTCTGGGAGTCGGGGTCCATTTCGACATGGAGCAGTACCGCTACAAATCCCTCACCCTGGCCATTTTGCAGGAGCTGCTGCTGGAGCCGGAGTTCCGAGGCCGCACCGACGTTGGCCTGACGCTGCAGGCCTACCTGCGGGATAGCTACACCGATCTGCAAAACCTGATCGCCTGGGCCAAAGAGCGGGGATCCCCGGTGACGGTGCGCTTGGTCAAGGGGGCCTACTGGGATCAAGAGACCATCCTGGCGGCGCAAAAGCACTGGCCACAGCCGGTTTACAACAGCAAGTCTGCTACCGACGCCAACTTCGAGCGCATGACCCAGCTTTTGTTGGAGCACCACACCCATCTCCACGCCGCCATCGCCAGCCACAATGTGCGCTCTCAGGCCAAAGCCATCGCCATTGCCCAAGCCCTGGAGGTGCCCCAGTCTGCTTTTGAACTGCAGGTGCTCTATGGCATGGCCGATCCCCTGGCCAAGGCCTTGGTGCAGAAGGGACAGCGGGTGCGGGTGTACTGCCCCTACGGGGAGCTGCTGCCGGGTATGGCCTACCTGATCCGGCGTTTGCTGGAAAACACCGCCAACACCTCTTTTCTGCGGCAAAGCGTTCAGGGCTACAATCCCGAGCAGCTGTTGGCCCCACCGGTTTTGGAGGAGGGATCCGTTTTCCAGGCTCCTTCTCTCTCGTTTGCCGCCGCTCCCGATACGGATTTCAGCCAGCCCCAGCAGCGGGATCCCTTTTTTCAGGCATTGGACGAGATCCGGCCTCAACTGGGTCAGAGGGTTCAGCCCTGGATTGCCGGAGAATATCGCCCCACTCGACAAGCGATGCTCTCCCTCAACCCTGCGGATCCTGAACAGGTGGTGGCGGAAATTGGGTTGACCGAGCCGGAACAGGTGGAGCAAGCCTTGGCAGCGGCCCAAGCCAGCTTCCCCAGCTGGAGGCGCACCCCCGTTGCCGTGAGGGCGGGGATCCTGCGGCGGGTGGCGGAGCAAATCGAAGCCCAGCGGGCGGAGCTGGCTGCCTGGATGGTGCTGGAGGTGGGCAAGCCCATTGCCCAGGCCGATGGGGAAGTTTCCGAGGCCATCGATTTTTGCCGCTACTACGCCCAGCAGATGGAGGCCCTGGATCGGGGACGGGAGTGCAACCTGCCCGGCGAAACCAACCATTACCACTACCAGCCCCGCGGTGTGGCGGTGGTGATCGCCCCTTGGAACTTCCCCCTCTCCATCCCCTGTGGCATGACAGCGGCGGCTTTGGTGGCCGGAAACTGCGTGCTCCTCAAACCAGCGGAGCAATCTTCGCTGATCGCCGCCAAACTGGCGGAGTTTATCCTCAAGGCCCTTGCCGAAGCTGGGATCCCGGAGGGTGTCTTTCAATTCCTGCCGGGGGTGGGCGAAGCCATTGGCCCCCTGTTGGTTCAAGACCGGCGGGTGCACCTGATTGCCTTCACCGGATCCCAGGCGGTGGGTTGCCAGATCCTCGCCCAAGCCGCGCAACTGCAGCCGGGCCAGCACCACATCAAGCGGGTCATTGCCGAGATGGGGGGCAAAAACGCCATCATTGTGGACGAAAGCGCCGACCTGGATCAGGCGGTCAAAGGGGTGGTCAACTCCGCCTTTGGCTACAGCGGCCAGAAATGCTCCGCCTGCTCGCGGGCGATCGTTTTGCAGTCCATTCACGACCTGTTCTTGGGGCGGCTCATCGAGGCGGTGCGCTCTTTAAATGTGGGGGATCCAGCCCACCCCAGCACCCAAGTTGGCCCGGTCATCGATGCAGAGGCCCAAGCTCGCCTGCAACAGGCCATTCAATCGGCTAAGGCTGATGCCCGTCTCGACCTCAGCCTGCCCGTGCCGGAAAAAGGCTACTTCGTCGGCCCCACCGTGTTCAGCCAGGTGGATCCCCAGTCAGAGCTGGCGCAGCGGGAGCTGTTTGGCCCGGTTTTGGCGGTGATCTCAGCGCCGGACTTTTCTTCTGCTCTGCAGATGGCCAATGCCACCCCCTACGCCCTCACCGGCGGTCTCTACAGCCGCACCCCTTCCCACATTCAACAGGCTCGCCAGGACTTTGCCGTCGGCAACCTCTACATCAACCGCGAGATCACCGGGGCGTTGGTGGAGCGGCAGCCCTTCGGCGGCTTCAAGCTCTCCGGCGTGGGATCCAAAGCCGGCGGCCCCGACTACCTGCTGCAATTTTTAGAGCCGCGCACCGTAACCGAAAACACGCAACGGCAGGGCTTTGCTCCCATCGAGGGATCCTGAGGATAGGGCTTGGGAAAGCTCATTGGACAGGCTTGGCTACATCCCCAACCTTGAAGCCTGCCCCGCTGAGAATGCGTCCCACACTGGAGCTGTCATCCACCTCCGTCAGTTGGACCTGTCCGGCTGGCTCAGTCAATTTGCGCAAGACTGTCCCCGTGGCCGGATCCTTCACCTCGCGGACGACGCGCTCCACAGAAAGAATCAATCCCACCCGATAGCCATCGCGGCTGCCCTTGTTCAGGATCACCTGGTTGCCGTAGACATCCGCCACCAAGGCGTCAACCGTTGGCAGAGAGCGAGGCTGAGCTGCCAAGCGCCCGGCAAAACCGGCCAACTGCTGGGCAATTTGCTCCACCGCTTGTTGGCTTGCCAATACCAACAGCTTCTCTTCGTTGCTGGTGGCGGATCCCCCGCCAAAGTCGGCAACCGTGACCGTGCTATCCGACTGGCTGGCGTTGCCTTTGCCCTCGACCACGGCCAAGATCTCGGCAGTACTGGTGCTCACCAAGCGGGCATTCAGCTGCACGTTGGCATCGGCATCCACTGACTCAGCCCCCACCGCCAGCGGGAAGCTGCCAAAGGGGGTCAAGACCGGTGCCCCACCCCCAGAACGGCGCACAGACACATCAAACTGGGTCACACTGCCGAGGATCACCGCATCGACCCCTAGGATCCGGCCTACCTGAGCAGCGGTGTTGGCATCCAGTCGACCGGATAGACCCAGGTTCTGCTCGGCCAAGATCGCGTCCAGCCGCGAGCGCTCGATGACGGAAAAGGTGCCATCTCTCACCAGCCGATCCACCAACAGGTCGCTCACCCCCCGAGAAGCCTCGCGGAAGCTGTAGGGATTGCTGAGGCTGCTGAAATCAAAGTCCAAGACTGCAATCCGAGGACGGGATGTGGGTTGCGGCGCTTGTCCCACCTGTCTGGGGGCAGAGAGGGTGCAGCGAATGTCTTGGGGAAATTGCTGGCAGAGGGCTGGATTGGCGGATTGGGCCACCACCGGGATCCCTGTCCAACTGAGGCTCACCAGAGGGATCCCGAACAGCAAGATGGAAGAGAGGTTGCGCATGGTTAAACGATCTCCTAGATCTGGGAAGTGGCCACAGTTACTCTCAGCTTGCACCCAAAAGAGCTTCAGGGCGGTGACCGGTATCACCTGGCAGCTAAGGGCTAAGGATCCTGACGTCGCCTGTTCCCAGAAGATGCCCTACACTCTACCGACTACAAGGTTGTTGAAAAAAGGGATTGAGAAGGTTTGTATAGGAGAGTTGACAAATCTCAACCCTGTTGAGCAAAGGTACTCGCTCTCTGCAATTGACATCCTCCCCGGCCTGAAGGCCGGAGATTCCTACCACGCTACGCATGGATGGCTCCTTGCGCAGTCGTCTCGGCGGGTTCCTGCTTCCGA
>NZ_JBSSBO010000047.1:0-22606 GCF_054058915.1 Thermostichus sp. MS-CIW-41 | reverse complement strand
ACTCCGTCCCGCTAACGCGAATGGAAACAAACAGAATGCTATCGCTGCATAGTTGAACAGTGATGTTCAGCAGTGTTCAGCGTAAATGTATCAGGAACGAGCCAAGTTCAAAAAAATATCCTGGGTGAGATCTTCGGCTTCGGCAGTACTGCCCAGCATTTTGCAGGCAATTCCGTACACCAAGCCGGCGTGTCGGTCGTAGAGAATGGCCAGAGCTTGTGACCGGCCTGCTTTTAGGGCTGCAAACACCTCTGCATCGGTTTTTTCCTGCAGGGATTCCTCAGCTTTGTCGCCCTCGATCTTCATGAGCGGGAAGAGGAAACGGGATGGAAGAGAGAGAGAAACTGCAGAGGCACAAGCATCGCCCAGAGTAATCCAAGCAGGGCAGCGGCTCTCATAATTTATCGTCTGCATAGGCGAAGGTCAACCCTGACTTGTGGGGAAATAGAAGGCCCAATCCTGAGCTGGGATCGGGCCGGGTCAAGGATCAACAGCAGCAACGATCTCAAAACGATTCCAACAATTGGTTCCAAATCAATGAATCCAAAACATTGATTAATGTTGATTAACCTTGATTTAGATAGGCAAATGGGAATCGGCTTTCCTAGAGGGCGGCCAAGCCAAAGAACGGCCCACCTGGCAGGGTGCCCAGGGATGTGGCACGACCGGTGTTGAGGTCAATTCGATACAAGGTGGAGCCGCCGATGGCAAAGCCGGTATCCACCCCATCAGCAGTACGGATGTCAAACCCGCCCACAGGGCCGAAGTTCACCCCCAGGGGGCCAATGGGCACCTGAACCCCATCGTTGGGGGGATTCTGCAACACCAGCAGGTTCCGTTGCCCGTCGATGTTCAGCAGCCGCGTGGATTGGGCACCCGCCACATTGTTGGTGTAGGCGGCGGCGGTGATGGCCGGCTGGGATCCCTGTAGTTCCATTGGGCCAAAGGCCAAAGGTCTATCTTGGATCACTTCGCCCGTATCCACATTGATGCGGAAGTTCTGGCCATTGGCTCCCACCAAGCGCAGCCGATCCGGAACAGGGTTGAAATCCATGTGCTGGCCACGGTAGCGACACCGGTCTGCAAGTTGATGGTGTAAAGGATGCTGGTGTCGGTCAGCCCGTAAAGCAGCCGGTTGGCAGGGCGCACATCGATACCAATGAGGTTGCCATTCACTCCTGTTACCGTCAGGGATCCCTGCACAAAGGCATCGGCAGAGCGGATAAAGGTGAGGCGATTGCCGCTGCTCAAAGCCACCAAATCCGCTTGGGAAGGCATCATCGAAGACGAAGTGCTGCTGCCACAGCCCAAGAGAGCAAAACTGCCGGCTATCACAGATGCTGCTACAAAGCTTGTGTGTTTGTGCATTGAACAGGCTCCTCAAAAGATCGACAAACCATCAAAACCACTGACAGACAAGCCCCCCTAAACCACAGAGCCTGTGGCTGCAAAGCGCTGCAGTGAAAACTTTTTTGCCCTCAACCCAGAGAACTCTGCGATTCCCTCTGCCTTGTACTGAAGGCAGTTGTTCTCCGCGATGTCAGCGCGTGGGGCGCGTCTGTAGAAATTACTCAACTCCTGGAAACTCGGATGCGTGGGATCCAAGCTTTTTGGCCCAGACTTTAACTGGAAGCGCTGGTGTAAAAGCGCAGGGCAAAGCGCCAGAAGAGATGGGATCCCCACAACAGCCCTGCCGCCAGCAGAGCGGATCCCAGCAGCCACGGCCATTGGGCTCGCCCCAGCAGGGTCTCCGCCGGGATGGTGGTCAGGAAAGCCACCGGCACGACGAAGGTGAAAAACACGCGGTAGGCCACCGGATAGGCCACTATCGGAAATCGTCCTGCCTCTACTAGGCCCCGCAGCACCTCGGTGACGTTGTAGATTTTGACAAACCAAATGCTGGTGGCTCCCAACATAAACCAGAGGCTGTAGAGGATGATCAGCCCCAGCAGCAGAGGCAGCAGCCCCAGAGCATAGGCCCAAGCAGGCAAATGGAGCTGGATCCCGGCGTAGAGAATCAGCAACAGGCCAAAGCCGATATCCACCAGGCCCCAGGGGGAAAACACCCTGGCCGACAGCCAAAACTGGCTGCTTATTGGCTTTAGCAAAACAAAATCCAAGGTGCCTTCCTGCACCTGCTGCACAATGCGATTGAGGTTGACGTTAAAGAGACTGGCCGACACCCCCTGCAGAATGGTGAACACCCCCAACACGATGAGGGCTTCCGGCCAACTCCAACCGCCCAGCCGGTGCCCCTGCTGGTAAAACAACGACAGCCCAAACAGAGCGGATCCCAAGCCACCCAGACTGCTGAGGCTGGCAAAGAAAAAATTGGCACGGTACTCCATTTCTGCCGCGATTGAGGTGCTCCAAAACAGCCACAATATCCGCAAATAGCGCAGCACCTTGGTTTTCTCCAATCTCAGCTTTTATCCCACTTGCGGTAACAGCGGGCGGTAATGAAATAGGGGTGAAACACCTCCAAAAAACAGCTTTGCAGCACCTGAAAGAATTGCTCTACCTTTTGCGGGTCGTCCAGGTGAAAAGGAAACTCGCCGTTAAACCCCTTGAAAAAGTACCAGTTGATCAAAAGCTTACCTGACGGCTTGAGCCAGTCGTAAAACTGCCGCAACTGCGCTGCCGGATCCGCCAGATGTTCCACCACATCGAAGCAGATGACGGTGTCAAAAAAGATCTCTTCTGGGAAGTTTTCTGGACAGTGGATGCGCTCGGTTAAGCCCAGCTTTTCCGCCCGCCATTGCACAAACTGCCGATGGATGGGGTTGATATCCCAGAAGATCACCTGATCCACCGCTGCGCAGAGGGCCGCCCCGATAGCATGGGTGCCGATGCCGCCGCCAAAATCCAACACCAACCCGCGGGCATGATCCGCCACCAGGCGTAAGGTATCGCCGATGTAGTCGGTGCTGCTCAGGTGCCAAGCCGCCAAATCCAGCAGATAGGCGGATCTCACCTGATCCCGATAAAACGCATCTGCCCGATCCCAGCCAAAGTCTCGCCGGCCCAACTCCGCCAATTGCTGCTGCCCTGCCCGCAGTTTCTCCCGCAGATCGGCAGCCCCAAGGCCCAGGAAGGATCCCAGATGGGCTTCTAGGTCAAAGGCATTTTGCCAGTAGCCGCTCAGAGCAGGTGGGATGGGGGGCACAGGAGGATTCAGAAGACTGGTTGGGTTGGCTTAGGCAACAGTGAAATCCTCTTCCTCTGGCTGAGCCAGGTTTTCCGGGTTCGGCTCCGTGTCTTTATTAAAATCAAAGGTGGATGGGGATGTAGAGCTAGCAGCATCCAGAGGCTGCAATAACTTGGCTAGGGTTTCCGGGCTGAGTCGATCCGTTGTCTCCACAATTGCTGTTACGTTCGGCCCAAACCTTATCTTATCTAGGAGCTGAAGGCGATGGGACAAAACCCGTTTTCCGTTGACGAATAGGCCATTGGTGCTGGGCCTGGATCCCGGACTGCCATCGAATACCATGTAGCTGTACTGCAGGGATCCCTGTGCAGTTGGCCCTGAACCTGGGATGCGGATGAGGGAAGCGTGTTTCCGAGAGACGCAGGGATCGTAAAGGCGAATATGATTGTCTTTAGACCGTCCCACTGAGTAATAGATACTATCCAGAACAACCCCCCTCTGCCCCAATCGATCCCTGAAGATCAAGACCCAGTGAACAGGGACAGGCTGAGTACTGCAGCGAGCAGAAGAGGCCATGATGAATCAAGCTGCACCTAGAGTCGCTGGTGTCAACAAAAGGGAAACTCAATAAAGGTGGGTAGTCACTTAGCTCTTAAAGGCCAAAGCAGCAGCTGCTTTCCCCATTATAAGTAGCCATCCCCCTGAGTCCAAAAGCCCAAGTTCAGCTAGGAGTAGGGGTGTTGCCGAAACAGAAACCGGCCCAGAAAACCCATTCTTATTGGTCTAAGATGCATCCAGAGTTACCCCGTTTTGGGGAAGAACCCTGAGAGCTCAACTCTCGGCAGGCTGGCGAGCAGTCTAGCATGCCCAAAGTCTTTTAGACTAGAGCGCAGGGAGGTAGGTTGCAGGTTTGGCTTGGACAGGAGATCATAGAGTTTCGTCGAAACCCAAAGCTCCCATTGACAGCGTGACGGTGGAACACAAGCACATTCAGTTAGACAGTCGGCCCGTTGGCCTGAACACAGCCACCGGTACCATCAAAGCCCAGTTGGACTTGCTACTGCTGGGGTTGGAGTCCCTGAGCGGAGAAAGTTCCGAAGCGGTTCTGGCCGCAGCCAAAGCCCTCAACTTGGAAGAGCAGATTGGCGACCGGGTGACCCTCTGGCGACTGCGCAATGCTAACCCCTTGCGCCGCAGCAGCGGTGGGCGCAAAAAGGTCGATATCGAAGAGGCCCGCGCCCTGGTGATGGTGATTGCCTATCTGGCTGCTCAGCAACAAGCCCGTATCCGCAGCACCTTGGAGCAACTGGAAGCCGCTGTCGATCAAGAGCTCAGCCCCTTCCGTCAGCCGCTGGTGGGAGATTACTTGGATGAATTCCTCTCTCACTACCGCAGCCGCATGGTGGATGGGGACGTGCGCGATGAGAATAGCCTCACCGAGCTGGCCCTGCGCATCTTGATTGAGCTGATGTTCTACAGTAGCCCGAAAGGCGCTCAGCGCCTGTGGAAAGCCTTGCTCAGCCGTCCTGAGATGGATTTGCCTGCCGGCAGCGATCTGGAAGAAGAGGGGGTAGCCCACAGCTCCGGCCCCGATACCTCACCCTCTTCTTGAGGCAGTTTTGTCAATTATCGCCTCTGTAGCCCTCTACCCGTGTTGTTTGCCCGCAGTTGCCATGCCCAGCCTCACCCTGATTAGCCACACCTATCAACAACCCACTTCTACGCTGACTGTACGGGGAGAAGCCCCCGCCCATTCCAATTCTTCGGACACCGCTTCAACGCTGCCGCCGCAAGCTATCCAGCACAGCTTCGAGTGTCAGTTGGAAATCCGCCAGGGGGAAACGGTCAAAACCTTACACGGAGATAACCTTTGGCTCAACGATTTGATCACCGTAATCGACCGCTACGTGGGATCCCACTTGAGTGGGGAACCCAAGGGAACCTTCAGCGGTACCGTGGCCATCCGTCCGCTTGATTTTATTTTTCATCGTCTCACGGTGCGCCAAGGGGAAGATCGCATCGCGCAGGTGGATTTGTCGATGACGCAGTTGTACGACCTGCTGGAGAACCTCTCCCAGGTGGCGGATGACATTCCCCAACTGGCCAATCTGGGAACTCCGGTGACGCGGGCTTGGTATCGACAGCCCACCGGGATCGCGGCCCTGCTGGTGGGAGGGATCGCAGTTGTGGCCGGTGTTGGGATCTGGGCCAGTCGCCCCCCTAGGGATCCCACAGGTTCCCCTTCCCCGCAAGAGCAGCTCACCACCCCTGCCTTGACGGGTCAATCGCAGCCTTTGGCCACATCCCTCCAAGAATCTGACCCAACAGCGGGAAGAGAGGCAGCAGGTGCAGATCTCCTTTCTCGTCTGCGAGACATTCTGGCGGAGCAGTGGCAGTCTCCCCCCGATTTGCCGGAGAGCTTGGTCTACCGGGTAACGGTGGATAGGACGGGATCCCCCCTGGCCGCCGAGCCGGAGAATGAGCTTGCCCGAGAGCGCCGAGCCGAAACCCCATTTGCCGACCTGCCCGATCTGACACCGGATCCCTTGCCGGCAGGCGCCCAACAGTTCCGCGTCAGCCTAGAGCCGGGCAACCAGGTGGAAGTAACCCAGGACAGGTAGGCATCTTGACAGGCCAAGCTGGGGTGGGTCAGCACTATAGTCTACCTAGGGATGTTATCGATAGTCACTTCAGGTTAGGGTGAGACCCGTGGGCCACTGAGAACAGCTCTCTGGCCCCCTGCGTTCAACGTTTTAGGTGTTGGGTGCATTGTCCCAGTTTGAATCGAAATAACCCTACTTTCAGGGCCGGGGGATTAGAGGAAGCGATCTGACCCTGGAGGATTAAGCCGGAAAGAGAGAGACCATCCAGTTCAGACAGCCAAGGCTGCCGCCAATGCCGAGGCGCAAAGGCTCTACTGATCGCATCTGAAGGGTTTAATCGGCTTCAGACAGCTAGGGCAATGAGGACAAGAGGATAAAGTGGAAGAGTTCCCTCTATATCGGATCGCTGCCACTCTATGACCGTAACCATCGAAGTGCCCAAGCGAGGCTTACCTGTCACCATCATCACGGGCTTTTTGGGCAGTGGGAAAACCACCCTTCTCAACCACATCCTCAACAACCAAAAAGGGATGCGCACAGCGGTGCTGGTCAACGAATTCGGCGAGATCAGCATTGATGCGCAATTGATTGTCTCCAGCGAAGAAGATTTGGTCGAGCTGAACAACGGCTGCATCTGCTGCACCATCCGGGACGACATCGCCGAGAGCGTGTTGCGGTTGATGGAACGTTCCGACAAGATCGACTACCTGGTGGTGGAGACCACGGGATTGGCGGATCCCTTGCCGGTGGCCCTCACCTTTTTGGGGCCAGAATTGCGAGATCTGACGCGGCTAGACTCGATTATCACCCTGGTAGATGCCACCAACTTTGCCCCCGATCTGTTCAACAGCAACGTGGCCTACAGCCAAATTGCCTATGGGGATGTGATTCTCCTCAACAAAATCGATTTGGTCGAGGAAGCCGAGATCGAGCGTCTGGAAAAACGCATCCGCGAGATCAAAGAAGATGCCCGCATTTTGCGCACCGTCAACAGCGCAGTTCCCCTGGAGCTAATCTTGGATACCGATTTGTTTCAGGCCAGTTCCTTGCCCCAAGAAGAAGCCCATGATCACGACAGTCACGACCACCATGACCATGAGCACGATCATGACCGCCACCACTCCCATCACAGCCACATCGAGGCTGACGGCTTTAACTCCCTAGCCTTTGAGAGCGATCAGCCCTTCTCTTTGGATGCTTTCCAAAATTTTCTCAACGAGTTGCCCGATGCAGTCTTTCGTGCCAAAGGGGTGTTGTGGTTCGAGGAAAGCCCAGAGCGACATATCTTTCACCTCAGCGGTCGGCGCTATACCCTCAGCAGCGATGAGTGGCCTCGCCAGCCCAAAAACCAGTTGGTGCTCATCGGTCAGCGCCTCGATACAGCCCAGCTGCGGAAAAAACTCCAAGCCTGTCTTGCCCGCCCGGCCACGTGGGGTCAAGGGTTTGGTCGCTGAATCAGGACTTGGCGGCAGTCCAGGCTAAAGAAAGTCGGGCTACATTCCAGCACCCTCGATCATAAACCCCTGAGGTGATGGCGCACCCTCCATGTCCGACATCTTCGTGATGATCCGCAACCAGGCCAACAACGCGCTCACCTCCATCGATGGGATCCCTTTTCTCAGTTTCCTGGAGCGAGAGGGGCAGTTGATTGCAGAAGAAACCATTGAGTTGATCTATGCAGACGCTGGATTTGATGACCTGCCGATTGGAGAATACACTGTGGGGGTACGGCATGAACGGGTGGAACCCCCGAAAGCCACCTGCCCGGTCAGTATTACCTCTGAGGACGAGGTTGTTTTGGTAACATTTGTTTACCTTGAGCCCGAGCGGGTTCTGCTGACTATTCACGTCTCTGTGGAGAAGAGGTTGTAGCCATGACTGTCAAGGTCATCCCATCGCGCTCGATCAAAGCCTTTCGCTATCGGGTGTTTTGTTTGGGACAGGATCTCTGGAATGCCCGGGATCCGATTAGCCGTGCCAACCTTGCTCTACAACTGGCGGATGCCGCTACGACTTTGGCCCGAATGGAAGTCCAAGCCGCTCAGCCCTTCAGCTCAAGCCCTTCCTATTCCCTGCCGGAAGCTGGCCATAGGTAGCCATCGATCCAGCCGGGAATCGAGGCCAGACGCAAGGGATCCCGCCTACTCCCACTCGATGGTGCCAGGGGGCTTGGAGGTGATGTCGTAAACCACGCGGTTGATGCCGGGCACCTCGTTGACGATGCGGTTGGAAATGGTGGCCAAGAGATCGTAGGGAACCCGCGCCCAATCGGCGGTCATACCGTCTTCGCTGGTAACCAGTCGCACCACCACCGGGCAGGCATAGGTGCGCTTGTCCCCCATCACCCCCACCGACCGCACTTCCGGCAGCAGCACGGCAAAGGCTTGCCAAAGTTTGGGATAGTAGCCGGAGCGGTTGATCTCCTGCCGCACGATCATGTCCGCTTCTCGCAGGGTTTCCAGCCGTTCTTTGGTGACTTCGCCCACAATGCGGATGGCCAGCCCCGGCCCGGGAAAAGGATGGCGGCCAACAATTTCTTCCGGCAGCCCCAAAGAGCGGGCCAGTTGCCGCACCTCGTCTTTGAAGAGCTTGCGCAAAGGCTCCACCAGCTTAAAGCGCAGATTTTCGGGCAAGCCGCCGACATTGTGATGGCTTTTGATCTTGACGGCAATGCGTTCTCCAGTAACCGGATCCACATGGGTATTGGCAGACTCGATCACGTCTGGGTAGAGAGTGCCTTGGGCTAAGTACTCAAAAGGACCCAGCCGCTGGGATTCTTCCTCAAACACGCGAATAAACTCTGCCCCAATTCGTTTGCGTTTTTCTTCGGGATCGGTAACCCCCTGCAACTGCCGGAGAAACCGCTCCTGGCCATCCACGTAGTGGACGGGAATGTGAAATTGCTCTTGGAAAAGGCGCAGCAGCCGCTGGGGCTCTTCCTTGCGCATAAACCCTTGGTCGATGAACACGCAGGTGAGCTGGTCGCCGATGGCCTTGTGCAGCAGAAAAGCCAAAGTAGAGCTGTCTACCCCCCCCGAGAGGGCCAACAGCACCTTCTTATTGCCCACACGGGCACGTACCTCTCGAATGGCTTCCTCCAGAAAAGCTGCCGTTGTCCAGGTGGGCTCGCAACCGCAGATGTGATAGACAAAGTTGCGGATGAGAAAGGCGCCAGCCTCTGAGTGGGCCACCTCCGGATGAAATTGCACCCCGTAGAGACGACGCCTTGGATCGGCAATGGCGGCACAGGGGGTGTTGTCGGTAGAGGCCAAGGTGTGAAAGCCCGGCGGCAGTTCGGTAACCGAATCCCCGTGGCTCATCCACATGATGCTGTTTTCCGGCAGGTTGGTGAGCAGGTCGGTGGGATCCAAAATGTGCAGAGCGGCACGGCCATATTCCCCCTTCTGGGCTGCCTCCACCTTGCCCCCCAACTGCTGCACCATGAGTTGCATGCCGTAGCACACCCCCAGAACCGGGATCCCTAGGTTCCAAATCTCGGGGTCACACACCGGAGCGGCTGGCTCATACACCGAGTTGGGGCCCCCGGAGAGGATAATGCCCTGCGGTTGCAGTTGCCGCAGTTGCTCAGCAGAGGTGCGATAGGAAAGGATTTCCGAATAGACGTGGGTTTCGCGAATGCGGCGGGCAATGAGCTCAGAGTACTGGGATCCAAAATCGAGAATGACGATCATCTGGCGCTGCACTTCGAGGGGGGAAAGGCCGGAACTGGGAGGAGATGCAGAAGGGATCACAAAACCTGGCACAGTGCACAATAAAAAAGCCGGTCCAAGAGACTAGCTTGGCTATGGATACGATGGATACGAAAGAAACATTAAGGGCTCTTCCATGGTAACAGGGGTGGAGAGCTTGCACGCGGCTGCCTGCTCTAAAAAGCCTCTGTCAGGCTTGCCGAGAAAACAGCGCTTCTCGGAGGAGTCTCGCCGAAAAACCGCCTGATGAGCCCCTGAAAAAGCTGGCCACCGGCTGGGCATGACTCCCGCCAACAACGCAATACAGAAGCCAGATGACCTAGCAAAGTTAAGACTTATGATCGTGAAGGAGCGCTCCAGGCCGGTGGGGGTATTGGTAGGGATCCGCAGTGCCATTTTTTTATGTCGATTGTTGCCGAGTCCTTTCAAACCTATCTGCGCCGCCGCCGTCGTCTTCTAGCCCGCCGTCTCAAGCGACAGCAGGGCTGGGTCGTGGTTTTGGCTCTGCTGGCTTTGTACTTGCTCAGTTGGGATGCGCTGGGCGAAGATGGGTCACTATCGCACCTGTGGAGGGGACAACCCCTGTGGCTGGTGTTGATCCCGCTGTTGGGGGGAGGGCTGTACAGCTTGGGCGCCGGGGTGATCTGGATGCTGCGCCAGCGCTGGTCTGCCCAGCTGTTGGCCGAGATGATCAGCTTGCCCCATTTGACTTTGGCTGCCCTGATCTGGCTGGGGTTAGCCGTTTGGGGAGAGCACCTTTCGCCTTTCCTGTTGCGACAAAAAAACCAATTGTTGGCGGGCCTGTTGATCAGTTGGCTGTTGGCCCAGGGATGGAGTTTTTTCCAGACAGGTTGGGTAGTAGAGGCTGGGCAACTGTGGGCCGACTATCTGCAGGAGCTGCGCGGTTCTGTATTACAGCCCTGCTACCAGCGCCTGGAAACCTGTCGTCTTTCGCTCCATCTTTACCACGCCATTTGGCAAGACCTGCAACTGGAAGAACTGGAGGCCCAGCACCTGATTCAACTGTTGTCTGAGTCGTTGCTGCCGCTGACCCTGCCGCTCAAGGTCTATGCTCAGCGGGTTCACCATTGCTGTCAGCAGTTGGCAGCCCTGCTGGCGCAAATGCAGGAGCGGGTAGAGCGGTTGGAGCAGGTGCTTTTGAATGTAGAGCTGGAGTTGGCCTCTCATCAGTTGCTTCAGGCTCAGCCGCAGCCGATTAACTTGCTGGCGGAAGATTGGGCCAGCTGTCAGGAGCTGGATTTGCAGGAGTTGGTTTGCTTAAACCAAGAGCTGCTGGGCACCGACCGTTCTTTGCAGGGCTTGACCCAAGAGCTGAAAGGCTGGGCCGACAGAGCCATCCCCGCTGGATTGAAACTGGGATCGCCATGGCTGGGATCCCTGGGATGAAGAAGGCTGACGCTCCTTCCTCTGAGCCTCCACAGCTCAAGACGCTGTGGGAAAGCTGGCTGGCGGAGCTGGGTTGGCAGCCTTCTGAACAGCAGCAGCAACAACTGCAACAGCTCTATCCGCTGGTGATGGCCGGAAACCGAACCCAGAACCTGACCCGCATCACCGATCCCATCGACTTTTGGGAGAAACACCTGTGGGATTCGCTGCGGGGCCTACGCCTGCTGGGATCCTGGGAGGCAATCCAAGCTCAGCCCTGGCGGGGGATCGACATCGGCACCGGGGCAGGGTTTCCAGGGATCCCGGCCCAAATTGCCCTGCCCCAAACCCGCTTTACCCTGCTGGACAGCACCCAACGCAAGATTGCCTTTGTACAGGACACCTTGCAAAGGCTCTCCCTCACCCAAGCGCGGGCAGTGGCTCAGCGGGCCGAAATTTGGGGGCAAGACCCGCAGGAACGGGGCAGCTATGATATTGCTCTGGCCAGGGCCCTGGCCTCGGCGGAGACCTGCGCCGAGTATTGCCTGCCTCTGCTCAAGGTGGGGGGACGCGCCATCCTCTATCGCGGCCATTGGACCGAGGCAGAAGCCCAAACTTTGGAGCAGGCCCTTGAGCTCCTGGGCGGAAAACTGATCCATGTAGAAGCCTTCACCACACCCCGCAGCCGTGGGGTGCGCCACTGCCTACTGCTGGAGAAAGTAGCCCCCACGCCGCCTCCTTATCCCCGCTCTCCCGGCACTCCCAAACGCCAACCGTTGGGCCAAAGCAATCGCCCATGAAGGTTAGGATCCTGAGTTTCCATCTTGCTACAAAAGCTTCTCCCAATTCTCGGACAAAAAGCTGCAAGGATAGCTTTGCAAATGCCATTGGGAAGACTAAGATGTGGTTGGCATGAGGTTCGGATTGAGCGAATGGTTTAACCAGGTGAGCCTCCGAACTGAACGCTAAAGGGTAAGGTTCGGAGTTTGCTACACCATGACCATTTTTGTGGGTAATTTGTCCTTCAAGGCCAGCGAAGAAGACCTGCGACTTGTGTTCGCCGAATACGGCACCGTTAAGCAAATTAAGCTGCCGGTGGATCGGGAGACTGGCCGTAAGCGAGGTTTTGCCTTTGTGGAACTGGAAAACGAAGCCGATGAGCAAAAGGCCATCGACGAGCTGGACGGTGCTACTTGGATGGGCCGGGATCTGAGGGTCAACAAGGCGTTGCCTCGGCAGACCAGCGCAGGCGGTCGGGATGGCCGCTCTTCCCGCTTTTGAGTTAACATGCATCTACCCTTTCTCAGATGAGGTTTGAGCCAGGGATCCCGACCTGCGATCCCTGGTTTCTAGCGCGTTCCTGAGAACACTCTGCCCAGAAAGGCCAGGCTAAACCAGGCGGAGGCCACCAGGACGATGGCCGGGCCGGAGGCCACATTGAGGTAGTAGCTGGCGTACATCCCCAGCAGGCTGGCGCTCACCCCAAATAGGGATCCCAGCAGCATCACCTGGTGCAATCGAGGCACCACCAGATAGGCGGTTGCCGCTGGCGTGATCAGCATGGCCAACACCAAGAGCACGCCCACTGCCTTCATGCTGGCCACCAACGTCAGGGAGGTGAGCACCATCAGCCCCCACCCCAGCCGCTCGGTGGGCAGGCCGGCTGCTTTGGCCCCCAAGGGATCGAAGCTGTAAAAGGTCAATTCCTTGAAGAAGAGGGCCACTAACCCCAACACCAAAAGGGTGATGCCCACCACTGTCAGCACATCGACAGCATTCACCCCCAGGAGGTTGCCGAAGAGGAAGTGGTTGAGATCGATGCGAGCCCGCCGTTGGATCAAAGTGATCAACAGGATCCCCAAGGCAAAAAAGGCCGAAAAGACGATCCCCATGGCTGCATCCGGCTTGAGGGGGCTGGCGGAGCGGATCCATTGAATTAAGAGGGCGCTGAGGAGACCGGCCACGAAGGCTCCCACAAACAGGTTAAGGCCCAGCATGTAGGCAATGGCCAGGCCCGGCAGCAGCGAATGGCTGATGGCATCCCCCAGCAGGGCCAAGCTTTGCACCAGCAGATAGCTGCCCACCACGGCACAGAGAATGCCGACGGCCACCGCCACCAGCAGAGCCCGTTGCATGAAGGCAAAACTCAAGGGATCCGCCAGGCTGTGCCAGAGCCATTCCATAACGTTGTTGACCTCAAACTCTCCCTAGGCAGCTGAGTCCAGCAGCAGGGCTCGGCCATAGGCCCGCTGCAACACCGCTGGCTGCAACACCTCCCGCGGGGATCCCTGGGCAATTAAGACACGGTTGAGGAGGAGCACTTCGTCGAAGTAGGCCCGGGCCTGCCCCAAATCGTGGTGCACCACCATCACGATGTGGCCGGCATCTGCCAGCTCCCGCAACACCTGGAACAAAATAGCTTCGCTGGGCTGGTCGATCCCGGCAAAGGGTTCGTCAAGGGCGTAGATCTCCGCTTCTTGCGCCAAGGCCCGCGCCAGGAACACCCGCTGCTGTTGTCCCCCCGACAGCTTTCCAATGGGGCGATCCCGGTAGGCCCCCATCCCCACCCGCTCCAGGGCTTGAGCAGCCCGCTGCTGCCCCTTTTTCCCGATGCGGCGAAACCAGCCAGCAGCTCTCACCTGCCCCATCAACACCACATCCCACACCGTGGCGGGAAACGACCAGTCGATGGCCGAGCGCTGGGGTACATAGGCCACTTGCTCTCCCCACAGCGCTTGCCCACCGTAGCGCACTTCCCCCCGTTCCAGCGGCACCAACCCCAACAGCCCCTTGAGAAAGGTGCTTTTGCCGGCCCCGTTGGGCCCGAGGATGCCCGTGACGCGGCCCGGCGCGATTTCAGCTTGGATCCCTTGCAGCACCTGCAGGCTGCCGTAACGCACCGTCAGATCCCGCACCACCAGGGATCCCCTGGCCGGACCAAGAGGGAGAGGAGGAAGTTGCTTTTTCATTTTGTTTTCATTTTCGGTAAGTCCAGTGTACCCTAAAGGGACATCTAAACCATGAAACGATGATCAAAAGTCTTGTCTTCCTTTGGGGGCGGCGCCGTTGGGTAGCGGCCTTCGGCTTGGCAATAGGACTCTGTCTCGCTGACGGGAACGGCAGTTTTCTGGCCTTGGCCGGTTCGGGATGGGCGCGTCCCCGCGTTGTGGCTACCACTACGTTGATCGCCGATTGGGTAGAGCAGGTGGGCCAAGATCGCATCCAGCTCACCAGCCTGCTGCAGCCGGGAATGGATCCCCATGTCTACGAGCCAACGCCGGCGGATGGGGTGGCCCTAGAGCAGGCAGACTTGGTGTTCTGGAATGGCTACAACCTGGAGCCGGGGTTGATGCGTCTCATCGAAGCCACGGCCCAAGGAGCGCGGCGGGTTGCCTTGGCTGAGATCCTCGATCCCATCGTCACCAATGAGGAGGATGGGATCCCCACTCCCGACCCCCATGTGTGGGGCAATGTGGAAAACGTCATCCGCATGGTGGAGCGCATTGCCCAAGAGCTAGCGGAACAGGTGCCTGGCGAGGCGACCTTCTTCCAAACCAATGCTGCTGCCTATCGAGCAGAGCTGGAGGAGCTTCATGCCTGGATTGGGGAGCAAATTCAGACCATCCCCCCTCCCAACCGAGTTCTGGTGACCACCCACGATGCTTTTGCCTACTACACCCAAGCCTACGGTCTAAAAATGGGGGGATCCCTTCTGGGGATCAGCACCGAAGAACAGCCCAGCGCCCAGACAGTGGCCCGCTTAGTGGAGGAGATCCGCGCTCTGCGGGTGCCGGCTATCTTTGCTGAGACCACCCTCAACCCGGCCCTGATCCAAACGGTGGCCGCTGAAGCGGGAGTCAAGGTAGCGGAACAGGAGCTGTACTCCGATTCTTTGGGGGAAGCAGGCAGCGGTGCTGAAACCTACATCGCCATGATGCGCCACAACACCTGCACGATTGTGGTAGCCCTGGGCGGATCCCCTGAATGCTCTTGAGAAGCTGAGTCGAGGCAGGAGGTCTGAGTTTTGTATGATAGGGGCTCAGACCCTTGTTCTCTCACCTCTTCCATGCCTGCTGCCATCCATCGCCCGGCCCGCACCCTCTACTGTGGCGAAGTCCGCCCGGCCCACATTGGCCAGACCGTCACCCTCTACGGCTGGATCGACCGCCGCCGCGACCACGGGGGGGTGATCTTTCTGGATTTGCGGGATCGCTCTGGCATTGTGCAACTGGTGGCGGATCCGCAGAAAACTCCGCAGTCATATCCACTGGCGGGGGAAGTGCGCAACGAATATGTGGTGCGGGTAACGGGAACTGTCCAGCAACGGCCCCCCGACTCCTTCAACCCTCGCCTGGCCACCGGCGAGGTCGAGATCTACGCCGAACAGTTGGAAGTGCTCAGTCCAGTCGGCAAGCAGCTCCCCTTCAGCGTCTCGGGAGAAGAAGCAGAGGAAGTGCGAGAAGAGATCCGCCTGCGCTATCGGTACCTGGATTTGCGGCGGGAGCGCATGTCCCGTAACCTGCAACTGCGCCACCGGGTCATCCAGGCCATCCGCCGTTTCCTAGAAGACGAGGAGGGCTTTGTCGAGGTGGAGACTCCCATTCTCACCCGCTCCACCCCAGAAGGGGCCAGAGACTACCTGGTGCCCAGCCGTGTCAACCCCGGCGAGTGGTTTGCCCTGCCGCAGTCGCCCCAGCTCTTTAAGCAGCTGCTGATGGTGGCTGGCGTGGATCGCTACTACCAGATCGCCCGCTGCTTTCGGGATGAGGATCTGCGGGCGGATCGGCAGCCGGAGTTCACCCAGTTGGACATGGAGATGAGCTTCATGGATCAAGAAGGGATCCTGGAGCTCAACGAGCGACTGATCTGCCATATCTTCAAAACTGTCAAAGGGATCCACCTGCCCCGTCCCTTCCCGCGCCTGACCTATGCCGAGGCCATGGCCCGCTACGGCTCCGACAAGCCTGACACCCGCTTTGGGATGGAGTTGGTGGATGTTTCGGAGGTGTTTCAGGGATCCCGATTCAAAGTCTTCGCCAAAGTGCTGGCTGAGGGCGGTTTGATCAAAATCCTGCCAGTGCCCGGCGGCGATGAAAAGATCTCCAACACCCGCATCAAACCAGGCGGGGATCTGTTCAAGCTGGTCACCCAGTATGGGGCGGGCGGCTTGGCCTTTATCCGGGTGCGGCCCGACAGCCTCGATACCATCGGCGCCCTGAAAGAGAGCTTGAGCCCCGAGCAGGAGAAGCGGTTGCTGGATCTCACCCAGGCCAAGCCAGGGGATCTGTTGCTGTTTGGGGCAGGGCCGGCGGCAGTGGTGAACGAGTCTTTGGGCCGGCTGCGGCTGCACCTGGGCCAGGAGCTGGGTTTGATCCCAGAGAACGCCTTGAATCTCCTCTGGATCACCGACTTTCCCATGTTTGAGTTCAACGCCGAAGAAAATCGCCTGGAAGCCCTGCACCACCCCTTTACCGCCCCCCACCCCGACGACTTGGCCGACCTGAAAACGGCGCGGGCCCAGGCTTATGACCTGGTGTGGAACGGCGTGGAAGTAGGAGGGGGATCCCTGCGGATTTACCAGCGGGAAATTCAGGAGCAGGTTTTTCAAGCGATTGGCCTCACCCCCGAACAGGCGCGGGACAAGTTTGGCTTTTTGTTGGAAGCCTTTGAGTATGGCACCCCGCCCCACGGCGGCATTGCCTACGGCCTGGATCGGCTGGTGATGTTGCTGGCCGGGGAAGATTCCATCCGGGATGTCATCGCCTTTCCCAAAACCCAGCAGGCGCGATGTTTGCTCACCGGCGCTCCTTCCAGCGTTGAGGCGAAGCAGCTCAAGGAACTGCACGTTGCTTCCACCTATCAGCCCGGTTGAGGGAGGTATCTTCCAACGACCACGGGTGCTCGATGATTTCGGCACGGGTAACAGGGCTGCGGAGATCCAGCAGACAATATTCCTTTTCAACCAAAAGGACTTTCATTGTGGAAGCCGGGCCTTTTTAACGGGAGCATGACTCTAGTCAATGATACGCTGGACTATACTGAAAATAATGTACAGTATGTTCAGTATGGCTGCTTGGTATGGCTAGGTATGTAAAACCGAGAGAGGCGGCGGATTATTTTGGGGTGTGTCTCCACACTTTGAGGCGATGGGAACAGAAGGGCTGGATCCATGCAACACGTACACCATCCGGTAGGGCGAGAAGGTATGACCTCGACAGCTACATTGGCCTCCGGCCCGCTGACGCGAACAAAACGCCAAGAAAAGTCAAACGAGTCGTTGTGTACGCCCGAGTCAGCAGTCGAGGGCAGAAACCAGACTTGGAAAGACAGGTTGCAAGACCGGTTAACCTCTATCCTGGAGCCGAAGTGGTCGGAGAGGTTGGCGGCGGTCTCAACTTCAAAAGACCAAAGTTCCTTGCCTTATTGGAACGAGTTCGTGCGGGAGATGTCGGAACAATTGTGGTCGCTCACCAGGATCGACTCTGCCGGTTTGGATTTGAGTTCGTTGAGTGGTACTGCCGTCAATACGGGTGCGAAATCTTGGTTCTCGATGACGATCACCTTTCTCCCCAACAGGAACTGGTTGAGGATATCCTCACCATCCTGCACTGCTTCAGCAGTCGGCTCTACGGACTCAGAAAATACCGGGCTGCAATCGAGAAAGATACGGATTTATCCGGAGCCAGCGCTGGCTAAGGTTTGGAAGCATTGGCAAGCGGCGTGCCGGTACTGCTACAACCAAGCGATTGCCTATCAACGCCAGCATGGTGCTCCAAGAACGGCCAGAAAGCTGCGGGACATCATCCTGCGCTCCGACCTGCCCCAGTGGGTAAAGGACGCCCCTTGCCACATCAAGCAGAACGCGGTCGTCGAGGCGTGGCTGGCGTTTCGCCGAAGCAAAGACGCGAGGTTTCGCAGTGTGCGAGACAGGTCGCATACGCTGCAATTCAACGCCGGCAACTTTCGCAATGGGACGTGGTATCCGAAACTCACCCGAGGTTTGGCGTTTCGTGCATCCGAGGAGATGCCCAGAGAATGGGCACGTGGAACTGAGCTAATGCGGGTGAAAGACAGATGGTACGCCATCTTTCCTGAGCCTGTAAACGAGCAGTGTTCGTTAGCAAGGGGGGTGGTTGCGCTTGACCCTGGAGTAAGGAGCTTCTTAACAGGGTTTGATGGGGTGGCTTTTGTAGATATTGCCAAGGGGGACTTCGGCAGAATCGCTCGGCTGTGCTACCACCTAGACGATCTGCAGTCCAGGCTGAGCAAAGCACCGAGACCCAAGCGTAGGCGAATGCGGCAAGCGGCGTTTCGTCTGCGGGAGAGAATCAGGAACTTGGTGGACGAGTGCCATCGCAAGGTAGCGGCGTTCCTAACGGATAACTACCGATTGATACTTCTCCCCACTTTCGAGTCAGCCAAGATGGTTGCCAAGGCGGGGAGGAAGTTTGGTAGCAAGACGGCAAGGGCGATGCTCACCTGGGCGCACTATCGGTTCAAGCAGTTCCTGAAGTTTCAAGCCAAGAAGAAAAACGTGGTTGTCGTGGAAGTATCGGAAGCGTACACCAGCAAAACCTGTACCAAGTGTGGGCACATCCACACTAAATTAGGTGGCGCAAAAGTGTTCACATGCCCCAAGTGCAACCATAGGCTACCACGAGATTGGCAAGGCGCTCTGGGTGTTATGCTCAGAGCTTTGCGGGATACCGCCTTTCTGTTTGGACTCCGTCCGAGTAGCGCGGTCGCGTCAGCGTCGCGTAGTGACAACGGAAACGGACAGAATGCTATCGCTTCACAGCTGAGCAGTAATGCTTAGCAGTGTTCAGCGTAAATGTATCAGGATAGAAAGGAATACACCCCTACTTTTTTTGCCATGCTACAGCTGACGGGAAAGAAAGCCTTGGTAACCGGCATTGCCAACGAGCGCTCCATTGCCTGGGGCATTGCTCAGCAACTGCACAAAGCGGGGGCCAGCCTAGGGGTTACCTATCTGCCGGACGAGCGGGATCGCTTCAAAACCAAAGTTCAGCAACTCACGGATCCCTTGCAGCCAGATTTTCTCCTCCCCTGCGACGTGCAAAGCGATCAGCAAATCAGCGATCTGTTTCAGGGGGTAACCGAAAAATGGGGTCAGGTCGATATTCTGGTTCACTGCCTGGCCTATGTCAAAAAAGAGGAGCTGAGCGGCAACTTCAGCGATATCTCGCGGGAGGGGTTTGCCCTGGCCATGGATGTGAGCACCTACTCCCTGATTGCCCTCTGCCGGGCTGCCAAGCCCCTACTGAGATCCGGCAGCAGTGTCCTCACCTTGACCTACTTGGGAGGAGTGCGAGTGGTGCCCAACTACAACATGGCTGCCGTCACCAAAGCGGGCCTGGAAACCTGTGTCCGCTACCTGGCTGCCGAGCTGGGCCCTGCCGGGATCCGGGTGAACGCCATTTCTGCCGGCCCAATCCGCACCTTGGCCTCATCGGCCATTTCCGATTTTCATGCCATGCTGCATGCTGTGGAGGAGAAAGCTCCCCTACGGCGCAATGTCACTCAAATAGAGGTGGGCAATGTGGCGGCTTTTCTGGCCAGCGACCTGGCCAGCGGCATTACCGGCCAGGTGATCTACGTGGATAGTGGGTATAGCATCCTGGGTTTTTAAGCGCTTTGGGATCCCTTGGGGATGGCTCCGGCATGAATCGCTTCTCACCCTTGCAGCGGTTGCTGCTCACCTGGATCTTGATCGTCATCAGCGGCTGGCTGGCCATACAGGTGGGTCGGCTGTTTGGGCATTTGCTCACCACCATCCTGACAGCGGCGGTGCTGGCCTTTTTGCTCAACTACCCGGTGCAGGTGCTGCGGCGCTATCGGGTCAGTCGAGGTTTGGCGGTCACCCTGGTCTTTGCTCTCTCGGTGGTGCTGCTGGTCTTGGTGGGGATCGCCGTGGTGCCGGTCTTGGCCAAGCAAGTGGTGCAGCTGGGGGCGCGGATCCCAGAGTGGGTGGACACCTTACAAAATTGGCTCGACCAGATTAGCCTTTGGGCCGCCGAGCGCAACATCAACCTTGGCCAGACGGAGCTGGTCAATACCCTTCTCAACCGCCTGCAGGCCAGCGCCGAGAAAATTGCCGGCCAATCCCTGGATCTCCTTCTGGGTACGTTCAACCAGGTGATCGACTTGGTGCTGGTGCTGGTGTTGGCCCTCTACATGCTGCTCTACGGGGGCCAGTTCTGGCAGGGGTTGCTCAGCCTCTTCCCCAAACCTTGGGGGCCGCACATTGGCGAAGCCCTAGCCCTCAGCTTTCAGAACTTCCTCATCAGCCAGTTGGTGTTGGGGTTCATCATGGCCCTGATGCTGGTGCCGGTTTTTGGGTTTTTGCGGGTACCTTTTGGGCTTTTGTTTGGCCTGCTGATCGGCTTGCTGGAGGTCATCCCCTTGGTGGGGGGGGTGATTGGCATTGGGGCGGCGGCGGTGTTGCTGGCCTTTCAGGACATTTGGCTCAGCCTTAAAGTGGTGCTGGTTTCCCTGATCGTGCAGCAGGTGAAGGATCGGGTCATCGCCCCCCGCCTGATGGGAGAGCTGATCGGGCTAAATCCAGTGTGGATCTTGATTGCCCTGTTGGTGGGGGCGCAACTGGGGGGCATCCTGGGCGTGATCGTCGCCATTCCCCTCAGCAGTGTGGTGAAAAGCCTTTACGAGATCGCCCGCTCTGCCGACCTGGCCGCCGAAGATGGGTTGGGTTCCGGTGTAAAAGGATCCCCGCAAGGGCTCCGTCCGAGTAGCGCCAACGGCGAACCCCGCCGGGATCCTACCCTGCCCAAGCCGGAGACCCAGCAGATCTAGCTGCTCCAAAAGGGAAGAGGCTCTGCCCATGCGATTCAGGCGATCGCGTTAACCGGCAGGCAAACAGAGGCTCAATCCTGGTAAGCCCAGTTGCTGGGCTATCGATGGCCACCCTTGTCCTCAGGGAGAGGGGCTGGGGGTGAGGGCCTCATCCTAGCGAATCTTGCCCTCGATAAAAGGCACCTCCAGCACTTTTTCGTGGTGGATAGGGCCGTGGCCGAAGTAGTCTCCCTCCCCAAACAGTTCGCCGTGATCGGCTGTAACCGTGATGTAGGTGTTTTTGGGAACCAGGTCGAACAGCTGTTCAAAGATCCCATCCAGGTAGCGCACCGCCTGGATCTGTCGCTGCCGTAGCTCTTCCAACTGGGCCGAATCGAAAAAGGGGATCCCGTCCTCTTCTCCTTCATCCAGCCGCTTCAACACCCCATTCACCCCCGAGATGCGGGGCCACAAGCTGGGATCCTCATCGGGCAGCGCGTAGGGATAGTGAGTTTCGCCCACGTTTAACAGGTAAAAGCTGGGGCGATCCGGCTCGAAGCGCAACTGTTCCACCATGGCCGCCATATCGTTGTGCTGGGGCATGAGGCGGTAGGAATCGAAATCCCGATTCAGCAGCGTGCTGGGGTTGAGCACCGGCATGGAGACCATGGCGTGGGTGGTGTAGCCCAGTTGATGCTTCAGCAGCGTCGGCAAATAGAGATGAGGCAGCAGATGCTTGAACTCAATGGGTTGCCGGGTGCCGAGCCGCTCGTTGTAGCGCAGATAATCTTGCTTGTAGTGCTCGGACGCAAAAACGTGGATGGGGCTGGTGTGGGGCAGCAGGCCCATGAGCAGGTTGTAATGGGCAGGGGCCGTCCAGGAAGCGTAGCTCCAGCGCTTTTCCAGAGGGCCCAACTTCAGCAAGTGCTTGGGGTTGGCCGCCAGCAGGCTGTCGAAGCGGCAACTGTCTAGGACGATGAGCAGATAGTTGTTCTGTCCCCGCGGTTCAGGGCGGGGGTCGGGCTCAGACGCAGGAGCGGCAGACGATTTCCACCAGTTTAGGAATCCCATCCTTCCTCCTCCTCGTCGGCGTAGGGCCGCTGGACAATCCGCCAGTTGGGAGCTGCTGCCGCATCGTCGTCCTCAGGAGCGGGATCGCGAATGCGTTCCGGCGGGATATTGGAATAGGAATAGCGGCCTGCTTGGGGATCCGGCTCGTACTCCGGCAGATCTTGGGGCAAATAGTGGTCGGGGGGAATCAGCTGGGCTTCCAAAAAGCGAACTCGGTCGCTCAACTGAGTTAACTTACGGATTGCCTGTCGCTGGAACACCCGGTCGTGCAATCGCCAGGAGCCTACATACAAAAATCCCAGCCCCATCCCTGCCCCATAAGAGGCCAATAGCACCAACGATAGAGGAAGCGGGGATCCCGATTGCCCACCCACCACAACCCTTGCCGGGGATCCCCAGTTTTGGATGAGGAGAACGAGCAGGCTCAAGATCCACAAGCCCAGGAGTATGAAGCGAAGGTTTCTGATCGCGTTAGCGGGACGAAATTCTTGCATGGCCTCAACCCTACCCTTTATTAGGCTACCATTCTTCCCTTTCTCCACTGGCCTGGCAGCAAAGACGCTGGAAGCTCAAGCGGAGTTGTTCTCAACAGCCATTAGCCCTCTCCCTAAGGCGCGCTTCAGCTTACTAGCGCAGGAGCCCCGCACTGTACCCGTAGGGTCACTGCCAGGAGGAATGCGCTTTGATGAAGTACAATGAACTTATGAGCCAAGTCCTGACCATATCCTGCAAGCTCAAGGTGTCCCCGTCGCAAGCCGCCAAATTGGACGCGACGATGGATGTCTTTGTACAGGCATTGAACTGGGTCAACCAAAACACACCAGAAAAAGTAGTCAACGCAGTCAAACTCCAATCCCTTTGCTACTACGAGATTCGAG
>NZ_JBSSBO010000046.1:0-23071 GCF_054058915.1 Thermostichus sp. MS-CIW-41 | reverse complement strand
CCGGGCTTGTTTTGTTCTCTGGTAGAGCAGAGCAGGCTCAGGGCTACTGAAAGCCCGCTCCGTACCGCTTAGCGGTCGGAGCCGGGTAGTTTACCTCTACACCCCTCGGAAAGAAGCGCTATCATAGAAGTCCGTCGAATAAACTCCCTTCGTAAAACCTCGCGAGGCAGATCGGATGGATTGGGTAGAAAAGGTGCTGGAAAAGATCCGGGAATGGGTGGAACGTGTGATCGACACCCTGCTGGGGAACCCCCAGCCTCAACCTGCTCCCATTCCGGTAGAAGATGGATCCCATCGTCGTCGTTAATCCGACTGCCATTGCCCCCGGCGGCGAGCCTCTCAGCCTCTTGGTACTGCATGGCCCCAACCTCAACCTGCTGGGGGTGCGAGAGGTGGGCATCTACGGCTCAGTATCCCTGGAGCAGATCGATCAGGCTCTGCATCGGCAGGCAGAAATGCTAGGGGCGAAGCTGGAGATTCTCCAGTCCAACCATGAGGGGGTGCTCATCGATGCCATTCACCGTGCCCGCCAGCAGCATGTCGGCATTCTGATCAACCCTGGGGCCTATACCCACACCAGCATTGCTCTCCGAGATGCCATTGCAGCCGTAGGATTGCCCGCTGTGGAAGTCCACCTAAGCAACATCCATCGCCGCGAGCCCTTCCGCCAGCACTCTTACATCGCCGCCGTAGCGATTGGGCAAATCAGTGGTTTTGGGGCGCAAAGCTACCTGTTGGGGCTACAGGCTCTGGTGCAACACCTGCGCCTGCAATCTGTGTAGGATCTGTGTAGGTGCCCTCAGCTCTCCAGGAACTCCTGCACGGCTGTGCGAATAAAAGCTTCATCCTCGGGGTTTTGATGAGGATTACCGGCCCGGTGCCCCCAAATGGAGGGGATGATCTTGTAAACCGCGTTCGGGATCCATTCTGCCTCAGCCCGACAATCTTCTGGGGTGAAATACAAATCCGTCTGGGCGGGCATCACCAATGTTTGGGCCTGAATTGCCCTCAAAGCAGCCCGATAATCTCCCCGGTGAATGGGGTTGTCGCTGATATCGCAGCGGATCCAAGTTTCGATCATCGATAGCAAATTCTGCGGATCCCGGCGGCGGTAATTGGCCTCCCAGCCTCGCTCTAGATAATCTTCGAGAGAGGCATACCCCAAGGATTCATAGCATTTTTGGTTGAAAAAAGGTTGGGAAACAGCCCAACTGGCGTAGATGTGGGCAAAAGCTCGCAGACCCCGCTCTGGGACACCCGTAAATCGACGACCGTTCCAGGCGGGATCGGCAGTTAGGGCTGAGCGCAAACTCTCCAGAAAAACCCGATTGTGAACTGTGGTCTTGGCGGTGCCACAGAGGGCTACGATCCGTTCCACCCGCTCAGGAAACAGGGATCCCCAGTGATAAGCCTGCTGAGCCCCCATCGACCAGCCGTAGATCAGGCGGATGCGTTCGATCCCAAAGTGTTGGCGAATCAGGCTCTCCTGCAGGCGCACATTGTCCCAGTGGCTGAACCAGAAGCCGTCTTCCCGCAAGCCGCAGGCCGGATCGTTGCTGGGGGAAGTCGAAAGGCCATTGCCCAGCATATTGGGAATGAGGATAAACCACCGCTGCGGGTTGAGGATGCCGTCGGGACGGATCAGCCACTCCAGGTCAGGATGCTGAGCCCCATAGGAGGTGGGGTAGAGGATCAGGTTGTCTTTTTGGGGGGAAAGAGTCCCGTAGGTGGCATAGGCGAGCGTGATTTGGGGCAGTTGGATCCCGCACTGTAGCTGAAAATCGTTCAGGCTCCAGGTGTAGTGAGTCATGCCTGAAATTGTTCAATCACCTGACGATGAACCCGCACATACCCCTGCCCTAGATGAGCCAGATGGGGCTTGAGGTATTGATGGGCATCGGCCAAAGCATGAAATGGAATGGAGGGGTAAAGGTGATGCTCAGCATGGTAAGGCATATTCCACATCAAAAAGCGGATTGGCCAAAGGGTAAGGGTGGTACGGGTATTGGAGAAGGGATCCTCGGTTTGGCTACAGCCTGTGTGCTCTGCCAGCAAAATGAAGCGCAAGATCGGCTGCCCTACCGCCAAAGGCAACAGCCACAGCCACACTATCCAGGGATCCCCCAGCAGAAGGGAGAGCAAGCTCCCAAGGCCGTAGACCCCTAGCTGCAACCGCACCGAACGAATGACCTCTTGGCGGGCCGATTCAGGAATGTAGGGATAGCCTTGCAACTGGCCGCTGGCTATGCGGATGTAGGTCTTCACCTTGCCGATCCACCAAGTCAAGCCGCTCAGCTCGAGCAAATACTCCGGCCAGCTCTGGGGTTTGGGATCCTCCAGCTCCGGATCCTTGCCCGGAATCTGGGTATAGCGGTGGTGCCATTTGTGGTATCGGCGATAAAAAGTGCTGTTGTAAAACGAGAGCAAGCCCGCCACCCAAGCCACCCCGTCATTCAGTTTTGGGCTGGCAAAAGCGGTGCGGTGTACACATTCGTGCAAAGCAGCAAACATCGTCGCCAAACTGGCCCCGTAAACCACCAGCGCCGCCAGGGCAATCCAGCCATTGACACCTTTCTGGGTCACCCACAGGCTGCCACTCACCGCCATCACCGCCAAATGTCCCAAAAGCTGCCGGAGCCCGGCTGAATTGGAGCGGACATTCAGTTGTCTGAGGCGCTCACTCGGGATCAACCGTTGCGGATCCGGCAAAATCGGTGTTGTCTCGACAGCCATGGCCTGTTCTTGTGAGCTACGAGAATGGATAGAAGTTATCCAATATCAAACCGAGGCCAGACCTTTCCGCCTGTGTCCAAGACAACAAAACCCTGGACCAAACTCCTAACCATGACTGCGGGGATCCGGCTGATTGGGGAGGATAGGCCCGCTCCGCTCCAGCGCAGACACTGGCCCGGCATTGGTCAACTGCAGGGGCTGTCCAGTTGCCAGAGCCAACACATTGGCTCGCAGAATCGACGGCGGCTGTTCGCCAATCGCCGATCCCAGCACTTCTCCCTGCCGATCCAAAAACAGAAAATGAGGGATGCCGTTCACCCGGTAGCGGCTCAGCTCCGGCAGCCACTTGGGATTATCCACATTGAGCATGACAAAGTTGACTTGATCGGCAAATTCCTGTTTCAGGCTGGCCAGGAGGGGCGCCATCGCTCGGCAGGTGGTGCACCAATCGGCATAAAACTCCACCAAAGAAGGCTTGCCATTGGCCTGAGCTTGCTCCCAAGGTATGGCTTCTTGGGCTAGAGCCTCTAGGTTGCTGCCCGCCTGACGACCCTGGCTGGCCAAAAACAAACCCACCGCTAAGAGCACAGCTGCCGCGGCAACCAGCCCGTTGCGCAACCGTTTTGCCCAGTCTTCCTTCATCTTTCCTCACCTTGCCATCCGCTGGATCTGACCTTAGCCGTCGCCTTCACCGTTTTAGCATCCCCCTCTCTCCCCCTGATGAGACCGATGAGTCCGGAGGCGCCTCTTGTCTGTTCTGCCTTGGGCAAGGATCCCAGCTGGAGAAGAGGGCCAGGTGAGCGATAATGGGTGCGGCGTTTGCACCGATGGCTCAGCGATGCGCATCTCCTTGAAGTGGCTGCGAGAACTGGTGGATTTCCAACTTTCACCCGAAGAACTGGGAGAGGCCCTCACCCTGGCGGGGTTTGAAGTGGAAGAGATCGAAGACCGCCGCACCTGGGCAGAGGGGGTGGTTTTGGGCAAGATCCTGGCTGCCGAGCCTCACCCCAACGCCGACAAGCTGCAGGTTTGCCAGGTGGATTTGGGATCCAATCGGCCTGCCACCATTGTCTGTGGAGCCGCCAACGCCCGCGCCGGGATCCTGGTAGCAGTGGCTACACCCGGCACCCATTTGCCCGCCCTCTCCCTCACCATTGCCAAAGCCGACAAGCGGGGGGTGATCTCGGAGGGCATGATCTGCTCTCTGGCAGAGCTGGGGCTGGAGAAATCTTCCGAAGGGATCCACGAATTCCCGCCCGACTTGGATCTGGAGGTTCATCCGCTTGGCTCTGATGTGCGTCCTCTTTTGGGCTTGGACGATGTGGTGCTGGATCTCACTTCCACCGCCAACCGGGCCGATGCCCTGAGCATGGTGGGGATCGCCCGCGAAGTAGCTGCCCTCACCCGCAACCCGCTGCGCCTGCCCCCCGTCCAGCCTCTCCAAACCAAGCCCATCCCCAACTTTCAGTTGCGCATTGCCGACGCCAAAGCCTGCCCCGCCTACAGTGGCGTGTTGATCGAAGGGGTGAAAGTCGGCCCTTCCCCCGACTGGCTAAAACACCGACTGGCCGCTGCCGGCATGCGATCCATCAACAATGTAGTGGATGTTACCAACCTGATCCTGCTGGAATGGGGCCAGCCCTTGCACGCCTTTGACTGGGAGCGCCTGCTCCAGGTCATGGGCAAGAAAAAACCCACCATCGAGGTGCGCTTGGCCCAGCCGGGAGAAACCTTAAAGACCTTGGACGGCCAAACCCGCACCTTGCAAGCCGACAGTCATCTCATTGTGGCCGGCAGCCAACCGGTAGCTCTGGCCGGGGTCATGGGAGGGGAAGAAACCGAGGTCGGCTCGACCACCACCCGCATTTTCTTGGAAGCAGCCCTATTCGATCCGGCGGTGACGCGGCGCTCGGCCCGGTCTCAAGGTCTGCGCACCGAGGCTTCCACCCGCTATGAGCGAGGGGTTAACTTTGCCACCCTCGATCAGGCCCGGGATCGGGCGGTGCAGTTGATCCTGAAACTGGCAGGGGGAGCAGTAACCGGCCTTACCACCTTTGACCGGCGGCCCCCCCTGGAACGCACCCTGAAATTGCGGCTGTCGCGGCTGATCGATGTGTTGGGGGACGAGGTGCAGGCGGCGGATGTGGAGGAGATCCTATCTGCCTTGGGCTTTCAGCTCTCCCGTTGCGAAGGGGCCAATTCCCAGAGTGCCCTCTCCCCCGCTACAGAAACGGCAACTGTGGCCCGCTGCGTCTGGCAGGTCGCCGTTCCCCCCTATCGCCTGCGGGACATTGAGCGGGAGATCGACCTCATCGAGGAGTTTGCCCGTCTCTACGGCTATGACCGCTTCTCGGAAACCCTGCCCACCGAGCCGCAGGTGGGATCCCTTTCGGCGCGGGAAACATTCACCCGCCAGATCCGAGAAGTGCTGCGGGGCATTGGCCTGACGGAGGTGTATCACATCTCCCTCTGCCCGGCGGAGGAGAATGGATCCCTGGTGAGGATCGCCAATCCGCTTTCGCCGGAATATTCAGCCGTGCGCAATGCGCTGCTTCCCGGCCTGGTGGAGGCCTTCCGCTTCAACTGGGATCAAGGCAACGGCCCGCTCCAAGCCTTTGAAATCGGTCGTGTTTTTGCCCATGCCCTTCCCCCCAACCCCCACCCTTACCGAGAGGCTGAGCATATCGGCGGTATCTTGGGCGGGGATCCCAATCCCCACGATTGGCAGCACCGCAACCGACCCATGGACTGGTTCGAGGCCAAGGGGCTGCTGGTCTCCGCTCTGGAGCGGCTGGGATTTGGCCCGGAGTTTCGTCTGGATCCCCCTGAAGAGCAATCGTCCCTGCTTCACCCCGGTCGCCAGGCCAGTTTGTGGATTGAGGGATCCCGCATCGGTTTGTTCGGGCAACTGCACCCCCGCCTCTGTCAGGAAAAGGGGCTGCCAGATCAGGTCTATGGGTTTGAGCTGCAGTTGGATCCCTTGCTGGAAAGCCTGGAGAGACGGGGCATTGTGCAATTTGTCCCCTTTTCGCCCTTTCCTGCTGCCGATCGGGATATCGCCTTCTTTGCGCCGATCGACCTTGCCGTTGGCGAGATCGAGAAGGTTATCCGTCGAGCGGGCGGAGAACTTCTCCAATCGGTGCAGCTTTTCGACGAGTACCGGGGCCAAGGAGTACCTGCAGGGCAGCGCAGCCTTGCCTTCCGCCTAGTGTACCGCGCTCCCGATCGCACCCTCACGGATGCGGAGGTAGAAGCTCTGCAAAACCAGGTGAGGGCGCAGTTGGCAACACAATTTCCGGTGACCTTGCGCAGCTAGCCGACCCCTCTGTAGCTACTATAACATCCTCCCGGCGCTCGTCCTGTGGACAGGGCGCGGGCTACCCTTCCCGTCAGCAGGACGGAGTCCTTACCTCGCAGTTGGGCATTCCTGCCCCACGCCACTTGCCTGGGTCTACAACCCCCGACAAAACAACTGGACAGGCGGTTCTCCTTCCCCAGCCTCCCTGGTTACTGCCAGCTCGCAAAACAACCTCTAATCCACCCAGCACAGTTCCCAAGGCTGAGGCTGAGTCCCGATGCACCCGGTACCGGCATTCAGGGCACTGAGGCCCCCCGACAGCCCAGCTGTTGCTAACCGTCCCTCAGCACTTGCAACCGACTCGACGCACTCCTTGGGCAACATCCCCCTTGCCCAGCCCTTGGCCTTGAGGTCTTCCACAAAGAAAAGATAAAGAGGGTCGGCCCTCGGTCCTAACGCCAATGGGCCCTCTGGAAATGGAACTCTTGGCAACCATTGGCAATGCGCTGGTGTATCCTGGCGACTTTGATTTGTGTCTTTTCCCAGTTGTGAGGCCCTTTCCGTTTTCTCGCCCCCCTGGGTTGCAGCCTTCTCAGCTGGCCTTGCAGGGCTTTGAAGCCCTTGGGCCGTTCCCGGCAGACGCTGTCTGGCAAGGGGTTCTGCTGACGGTAATCAGAAGGGAAGGGTGCATCGGCAGGCAGGATGGACTCCTGCAGCAAGGAACCCCTGTCCAGTGGCCAAGAGCAAGATTCTACCCACTCCTTAGATTTCCGGCAAAGTGTAGTTGTATACGCGCCGGCCAATCTCCAGCCACGTCAACAGCGAGGACTCTGTCCCGCTAACGCGAGCGGCTTGCTGGGAGGCATCTGGATCAATCCGGTGCTTGTAGGGTACGCCAGCACAGGTACGTTTTACTACAGATTTTGCTCAGGGGTATGGCGGGGATCCATGTATCCCGGTGCTCACCCTGCGGGCAGGGCGCGGGACTGATTGCCCCTGCACCCCGTTAGCTACACCGCTGGGAAGCCCCGCCCTCTATTAGGGGCTAGTGACTAGTGACTAGTGGCTAGCCACTATCCAGGGTGAGAGTCGGGATGAAAGGCGGGGACATGATGTTTTGTCCTTGACTGGTGCCATAAACATAAAAAGTAGCGGGGTTTTATGCACTGCCGCTATAAACATCAAGTACAGGGTGGTGGGGCATCCCGTCCTTTTCGCGCTAGCAGCGCGGAGCGCTAACCGGAGTCACTGTTCGCGTCAGCGGGACGGAGTCCTTGAAGCCCGCACTCTCTCGCTTTAGCGGCGCGGAGCGCTTTGCATCAGCATGAGTGCGCGAGTATGTCACTTAAACCAGAAGCAGATCTCAGCTTTTGCCCAGCTTCAGCATCTGATCCACCACCCCTAGGGTTTCTTCGTAGAGGTAGTCGGGGCCAAGCCGCTGCAACTCGGCAGCCAGCAGGGTGTCGAGGGAATCCTGCTCCAGGGGAGCCACCTGGCGAACCACACATCTCTGAGCGCCCCCCATGGCTTCCATGCGCATACACCCTGTGATTTCGGAGCACAGCACAGTACAGGCGTCGGCTTCTTGGTTGCTGGAGGTGAGGCGCAGCCCGATGAGATCCCCCGGCTGGCTGATTTCCGAGGCCAAGGGCACAGCGGCCAGTTCTGCCATCACCTCGCCGCCCATTTGGGTTTGAAAGCGGATGCGGTCAATCTTGTAATCGTGTTCTTGAGCCTGAACCCGCTCCGTGGGAGTCCATCCCAGGCGACCGGCCAGCCAGCCCAGGAAAAGGAACGCCTGGCAGGGATTGCCGGCTTTGTAGTCGAGGTTCACGCGATCTACGAGGTATAGGGACTCCCGCCGGTCGGGAGGGTCAAAGGCTTGGGCGGTGAGTTCCTGCCAAGGCAGCAGCCGCCGCCAGTTGAGATCCCCACAGTGGCGCCCCTCACCCACCAAGAGGTGGATTTCCTGCAGATCTTCTTCTGGATTGACAAAGCCCCGTGAATCGACGATGACCCGGTTGCTCAGAGCCACCAATTTTTGAAACAGCAAGCTGTTCAAATCCAGATCCCCTTGCCACCACAAAAAGGTGGGCAAGTTGGGGATCAGCAGCGAGGCAACGGTGCTGCAGGCCCGCACAAAGGCCGATTCGGGCGCTTTCAGGGTGATGTATTCGCAACAGACCAACGAGCTGCGCTGCTCACGGGTCACCGGACAGTAGGCGGCCACCTGGGCCTCGATGGCATCGTCTGCAGATCCCTCCCGTTTGGCTCGCAGGTCAATGACGCGACAGGGGTTTTGGGTGGCGATGGCCTCGACGGTGGGAGAAGGTAGCAACAGCGCATCGTCCAGAGATTCGTACACCACCAGGGTAAAGGTGGCAGCGCGGGCGGCAACGCTCTCTCCTTTGGAAGACCAGATCTTGTTCAGCTCCCGCTCAATATCTTCGATGGAGACATCTTTCGGAGTCTGTAAGGGTAGGACGGCAGCAGATTGATCCATAGTCTCCTCCTGGAGTGGACTCTTGCTCGATTCTAGGCAGGCGGGCCGGCTGGCTGGGAAGGGCTTAAGGCCAGGTACAGATTGGCCAACTCAAGCCTGCGCTCCACACCCAATCCAGGAAATCAGAGGATCAAGCGGGCCGGGGCTGGATGCTCAGCTCCAGGGGGCGGGCGGGATCCCCTGTCAACAGGACTCCGCGGCCATTGGCGTGTAGGTGCCGCACAATCCAGTACAGGGTTTCTATGCGCTCCGGGCAGCCCAGTTTCTCTGCCAGTTGGGGCAAAGTCAGGGATCCCTGGTGCTCCTGCACCGTCTCTAGCAATCGCCGTTGCAGCTCCAAGACAGCGCTGGCGGCTTTCTTGCCTGCTTCCACCCCCGGTTGATGGTAAGCGTTGATCTGGATTAGGGAGGCGTAGAGGCCCACGGCTCGTTCGTAGAGGGCGATCAAGGCCCCCACCGAGCGGGCATCTACCCGTGGCAGCGTCACGGTAATGGAGTCGCGACCGTTTTCGTAGAGGGCCTGGCGGGTGCCCTGCAGCAGGCCGTTCAGGTAGTCGCCACTGGTCACCTGCGGCTCCACGAAGGGGGAAGGGATCCCGGGCTCCCGATCCTGAAGCACCTCGATGAAGGTGACAAAGAAGTTGTTCAAGCCATCCCGTAACTGCTGGACGTAGGCATGTTGGTCGGTGGTGCCCTTGTTGCCGTAAACGGCGATGCCCTGCTCCACACGGTTGCCGTTTAGATCATGGGATTTGCCCAGGGATTCCATCACCAACTGTTGTAAGTAACGGCTAAACAGCAGCAGGCGATCCTTGTAGGGCAAAACCACCATGTCTTTGCGCCCTTGGCCTTGACCGACGATGTACCAGGCCATGGCCAGCAGAGCGGCGGGATTGCGCTCCAGGTGGGGCAGGCGGGTGGCCTCATCCATGGTGGCTGCCCCGGCCAGCAAAGCCCGGATATCAATGCCCTGCAACGCTGCCGGCAACAGGCCCACAGGGGAAGTTTCGGAGGTGCGCCCCCCCACCCAGTCGAAGATGGGGAAGACCTCCAACCACCCCTCCTGCCGCGCCTGCTGCTCCAATTGGCTGCCGGGGCCGGTGATGGCCACCGCATGGGCAGAAAAAGGGATCCCGGCTTTTTGGTAGGCCAGCTTCACCTCCACCAAGCCATTGCGGGGCTCTGGGGTGCCGCCGGATTTGGAGGTGGTGATCACCAGGGTTTGCCCCAGTTGGTCTGCCAGCCGCCCCAGCACCCGGTCAAACCCGTCGGGATCCGTGTTGTCGATGAAGTGGATGTTCAGGGGGGGGTGCAGCGGAGCCAGGGCCTCCGCCACAAATTGCGGCCCCAGAGCTGAGCCGCCAATGCCGATGCAGAGCAGCTCGGTGAACCGTCCCCCCCCGCTGGCCGGGATGGTTCCGCGATGGATCTTTTCGGCAAAGGTTTCCACTCGCTCAATGGAATCCTGAATGGCCTGCCGGATTTCAGGGGTGGGAGCCAGCTCGGGCGCCCGCAGCCAATAGTGGCCCACCTGGCGGCCTTCGTCGGGGTTGGCAATGGCTCCTGCCTCCAAAGCCTGCATATCGGCAAAAGCCTGGGCAAAGCGAGGCCGTAGCGCTTCCACCTGAGGGGGAGTGAAACGGATGCGGCTGATATCGACGAAAATCTCCAGGCCGGGATGGTAGTAAAGCCAATCGCAGTAGCGCTGCCAGAGTTGGAGGCTGTCCATGGGATCCCTTTTGCCGAAATCCCTAACCAGCTTACCAAACTCTTTCTTACTCCCAGCCGAGGGTTGTGCGCTCCAGCCAGGACTGATCCAAACTGATGAGTGCCTCTTTGACCCCCACACCGGTCTCAGGGTGACGCCAGTCGGGAGCGATCTCCCCCAAGGGAGCTAAGACAAAAGCACGTTCCATCATGCGGGGGTGGGGCAACGTCAGCTCAGGGCTGTTCAGGATCCGGTTACCCACGGCCAGCAGATCCAAATCCAGGGTTCTGGCCTCCCAGCGGATGCGCCGCACCCGTCCTGCCTCCTGCTCGATGGCCAGCAGCGCCCCGAGCAACTCCAGGGGAGACCGGTAGGGGGGAAAGGGATCCAAGGCCACCACTGCATTGAGGTAATCAGGCTGTCCGGGTGGCCCCCCTTGGGCTGGGCTGCGGTAGAGACTGGAACGGGCCGCCACCTCTCCCAGCTGGGGCAGCTTCTGCACAGCCAGGCGCAACTGCTGCAGCGGATCCCCCAAGTTGCTTCCCAGGGCAATGTAGGCCAGGTCGGGATTCATACAGATCGGCGACGGTCGATCTCTACGTAAACATCATCGAACAGCCCCGGCAGGGGAGCATGGGGCTTGTGAACCCGCACGGTCAGGGCCTCCAGCTGGGGATAGCTCTGCCACAGCCGCTCTGCAATCTGGTCTGCCAAGGTCTCGATCAAGCGGCGGCGCTGGCCGGTCACCTCTTGCCGCACCATCTCATACACTTGGGCATAGTCCACTGTGCCAGAGAGGTCATCCTGGATCTGGGCCAGGGAAAGCTGCATCTCCACATCCACCACAAAGCGCCCGCCCAAAACTGCTTCCTCCGGGCAGTGGCCGTGGTAAGCATGAAAGACAAGGCCCTGCAGCACCAGCCTACCCTGCATCATGGTGCAGAGCTTCCCAAGTGGCGAGGGCGGAAACATGAGCCGGCACGTTGTGAACCCGTACCAGGGCAGCTCCCCGGCTGGCCGCAAACAGGTGGACGGCCACGCTGGCGCTGTCTCGCTCGCTGGGCACGGCAATGCCGGAAAGCTTGCCCACAAAACTTTTGCGGGATGCCCCCACCAAAACTGGGTAGCCGTAGGCCACCAGCCGCGGTAGGGCTTTAAGCAGGACTACATTCTGCTCAGCAGTTTTGGCAAAGCCCAAGCCCGGATCCAAAACAACGCTGGGCACGCACGCCGCCAGAGCCCGCTCCGCCTGTTCCCTGAGGAAACCGAAAACCTCCCCCTCCAGGTCAGCATAGTCGGTCTGCTGCTGCATGGTGCGCGGCTCTCCCCGCATGTGCATGATCACCGCCGGCACCCCCGCCTCGGCACAGACCTGTATCATTTGGGGATCCCGCAGCCCGCTGACATCGTTGATGATGTGCGCCCCGGCAGCCAAAGCCGCAGCCGCCACCTCCGTTCTGCGCGTATCGACGCTGATGGGGATCCCGGATCCTTCCAGGGCCCGGATCACGGGCAAGACTCGGTCGCATTCCACCTCCACCGATACCGGCTCCGCTCCCGGACGGGTGGACTCGCCGCCAATATCCACGATCAAGGCCCCTGCCGCTGCCATGGCTTTGGCTGCCTGCACAGCCGCTTCTGCAGATCCCCACTGGCCGCCATCGCTGAAGCTGTCGGGGGTAACGTTTAGCACCCCCATCACCCCAACGCCCCGCCAAGAAAGACGGTAGCCCTCTGGCGTCTGTTCTGCCCCAGGCAGAGGACGTCGGGAGATCAAGCTGGTAACACCCATAACCGCTGCAGGCTGCCGTGTTGCAAAAGCAGGGGGAAAAGTCTCCCACTGCCTAGGATGGTATTGCCGTCAATCCCAAGGCTGGCGCAAGCCCAACAGGATTCTACAAAATTTTTTACAACGTCCTTACAGAGCCACGATTGGTGAAAGGCTGCCCCTGCCGGCTCAAGCGCAAGGAATGGCCCCCGCCGACAGAGGAAGCTCTCCCGCTCTGACTAGAACATGATGTCGTCTTCCGAACGACCCCAAATACACCAAATGATAGAGGCAAAGATCGCCATGTAAACCCAGGCCATCGGGCCGTATTGCAGCAGATCCATCAATACATCCCTAAAACATTTGTTTATCTAGTCCAATTATTGTGATGTTTCGTTACAGCGTCAACCGTTTTCTTAGGAAAAGGCCCCCTCTCAGACCCAGCCGGAGCTGCGCTGGGATCCCTTGTCCAGGGCGGGTTAAGTCTTTTTGCCTAAAGACAGGGAGCAAGTCTTCAGTTTCTGAGAAAACCCAGCTTGCCTGAGAGATGCAGGAGGATAGGGAACTAGACATTGAAGCGGAAGTGCATCACGTCCCCTTCCTGGACGACGTAGTCTTTGCCTTCGCTGCGCAGCAGGCCCTTTTCTTTGGCGGCATTCAGGGATCCCGCCGCCACCAGATCGGCATAGGCCACCGTCTCGGCCCGGATGAAGCCCCGCTCAAAATCGGAGTGGATCACCCCGGCTGCCTGAGGGGCTGTGGCGCCGACTGGAATCGTCCAAGCGCGGGTTTCTTTGGGGCCAGAGGTAAAGTAGGTGCGCAAGCCCAACAGCTCGTAGGTGGCCCGGATTAGGGATTTCAGCCCGCCTTCTTTCACCCCCAACGAATCCAGATAGGCCTGTCGCTCGTCGGGGGGCAGCTCCACCAGTTCCGCCTCCACCTGGGCTGAGACCACCACCACACCTGCCCCTTCCGCCTCGGCAAATTGCCGCACCTGCTCCACCCAGGCATTGCCGCTGGCCAGATCCGTTTCCGCCACATTGGCGGCGTAGATGACTTTTTTGCGGGTGAGCAGCCCCAACCCTTTGATCAACTGCTCTTCTTCTGGGCTGAGGGGTACCAGGCGAGCCGGCTTGCCCTCGTCCAAGGCAGCCTGTAATTGTTCCAGAGCCTGCAACTCCAGTTGGGCGGTTTTGTCGGACTTTGCCTGCTTGCGCACCCGCTCTATGCGCCGCTCGATCTGGGCCAAATCCGCCAAGGCTAGCTCCAAGTTGATCACCCCGATATCCCGCAAGGGATCCACCGAACCCGCCACATGCACAATGTTCTCGTCTTGGAAGCAGCGCACCACGTGCACCAAGGCGTCCACCTGGCGAATGTGGGAGAGAAACTGGTTGCCCAGACCCTCCCCCTTGCTGGCTCCAGCCACCAGCCCGGCAATATCCACAAACTCGATTTGGCTGGGGATGATCTCGGCAGAACCGCTGATCTTGGCCAGCACCTGCAAGCGCTCGTCGGGCACCGCCACCCGCCCCACATTCGGCTCAATGGTGCAGAAGGGAAAGTTGGCCGCCTCGGCTTTAGCATTTTCACAGAGGGCGTTGAACAAGGTAGATTTGCCTACGTTGGGCAGGCCGACAATTCCAGCTCTCAACATCCAGATCTTGGGGAAAAAGCCAAAAACCAGGGTAACGGGATCCCTTGCCCAGCGGAAAGATCCCTACTCTGACGTTAGCATTTGCCGCCCCTTTCCCAACCGGTGGATCCGCTCCCAAGCGCTCCGCGCCGCCAACGCCACCACCTTCGGCTCCTCTCCCAAGAGAACTGTATTTTTTGTCAGCTGCACAGTGTTGGGCAGCTGAGGTCTTTTGACATCCTCCCCGGCCTGAAGGCCGGAGATTCCTACCACGCTACGCATGGATGGCTCCTTGCGCAGTCGTCTCGGCGGGTTCCTGCTTCCGACCGCCCGTGCAGTTCGATCCACAGGCCATCCGGGCTGACACGGGTGGTTCACCCACCCGCATCCCGACCGCAGCGTCGGCCGTGTCCTGCCCTTCGTCTCGCAACAGCTGTATCCCGCGAGCAAGGATGTTGATGGCACCGACCAGAAAGGCCTCCGGCCCGCTGCCGCGAAAGGCCTCCGGCCCGCTGCCGCGAAAGGCCTCCGGCCCGCTGCCGCGATCGGCGTTATTCTCATAGCCGCACGCCACGCACTCGAACCAGGCTTGGGTCTGGCGGTTGTCTGATGAAACATGGCCGCAACATGGACAGGTGCGGCTCGGGTTCTGCGGCGGCACGACAATGAGCCTGCCACCTTTCCAGGCCAGCTTGTACTCCAGCTGGCGACGGAACTCGTACCACCCCTGATCGAGGATGGACTTATTCAGCCCCGACTTGGCGCGGACGTTCTTCCCAGGAGCATCTGCCGTCCCTGCCGCCAACTTGGACATATTCCGCACCCGCAAGTCCTCGATGCACACGATTGCCTGGCTTTTGCAAATCGCGGTCGAGACCTTGTGCAGGAAGTCGCGGCGGGCGTTGGCCATCTGAGAATGAATACGCTGGAGGCGGGCTTTTGCCTTCTTCCAGTTGTTGCTGAACTGGACTTTGCGGGAGAGCGCTTGCTGTGCCTTGCGCAAGCGCGCCTCGTGCCGCTTGAAGCTGTTGAGGGGCGCGTAGAACGTGCCGTCCGAGAGGGTAGCCAAGCGGGCAATGCCCATGTCCATGCCCACTGCGCCCCCCTGCGGAATAGGCCGATCAACCTCCCGCTCGGTCTGGATCGACACGAACCACTTGCCAGCGTGCTTGGATACGGTGACGTTCTTGACCTTGCCCACCACGTCGCGGCTGTTGCGATAACGCAGCCAGCCAAGTTTGGGCAGAAAGATGCGGCTGTTGGCCTGGTCCAGCTGGATTTGCTTGGGGTCGGGATAACGGAAGCTGTCGGACCGGCCTTTTTTCTTGAACTTCGGGAAGCTGGCGCGTTGGGCGAAGAAGTGGCTGTAGGCTCGCTCCAAATCCTGGAGCGCCTGTTGCAGCGGATGCACCGGCACATCCGCCAGCCACGCCGTATCTGCGCTGTGGCGCCACGCGGTGAGCAGCTGGCACAAGCCCGCATAGCCTAGCTTTTTCTGGCCTTGCTCGTGACGCTCCTTCTGCAACGCCAGTGCTTTGTTGTAGACGAACCGGCAGGAGCCAGCAAAGCGGCGCATCTGCCGTTCCTGCTGGCTGTTGGGCAGCAATTCGTACTTGAAGGCTTGAAGTCGTTGCACCGCTCAATCGTATTCTTGGCCTATGCGTGATGACAACGATATTCACATGGCCGACACTGCGTTTTTAAAGGGCGTCGGCTACGGTCGGCGCTATCCTTCCCCGCCCTGAAGGACGGGGCTTGCCGCGCCTTTTGGTCAGTCGGTGTTTTCGTTGCTCACAAAGGCCGACCCATTGGCCTGGGGTTCGGGCGATTCCAGCGCGTATTTGAGCGCATGCCAGGCCAGGTTGGCGCATTTGATGCGCACTGGAAATTGGGCTACCCCTTTCATGGCGTTCAAAGCCCGTTGCTCCCGCGGGAACTCTTCGCCACCGCGCATCATGGCTTGGAAGCGCTCCACCAACTGCAGAGCTTCGGGGATGGTGCGCCCCCGCACCGCATCCGCCATGAGATCGGCAGAGGCCAGGGCAATGGCACAGCCTGCCCCCTCGAATTTGATATCGACAATCCGCTCCTGGCTGGGATCCAGTTGCAAGGTGAGGTCGATGGTGTCGCCGCAGGAGGGGTTGTGGCCGCGCTGGTGGCGGTGGACGGGATCCACTCTGCCGAAGTTGTGGGGCTTTTTGTACCGCTCCAGAATGACTTGCTGATAGAGTCCGCGCAGGTTATCTAGAGGCATTGTTGCTCCTGGTTGGTCGCTGCTCTGGCCGGTCGGCAAAAGTCGATCCGCTCATAGCCCATTGCCGCCGGGAATAGCCATAGTTCTCAGATATTCAGGATTTGGGAAGCGAGCCCGACCTGGCCCATCTGGTTTTGATCTTAACCCCGTTCTTGGTAGAGCTTGAGTCAGTAGAAAAACTCCTGCCAGCGCAGGGGCTTAAGTTTGCGCATGTACAGCCAATCAAAAAAGTTCTTCAGCACCGTGGCTGCATAGCCGCGCCAGACCAGCCTGCCTTTCTCGGCAACGGCAACGCGGTTCCCCACCGTTACACAAACAAAAACCGTGGCCTGCGGTCGGTAGGGGATCAGAGGTTGGCCGCGGATGAGCCGCAGCAGGTTTTGGGCTGCAATTGGCCCCTGGCGCACCGCGTACACGCCGATCTTGGGCAAGAGGCGGGATCCCCAAACAAAGTCAGCGCAGTCCCCCACCGCCAAGATGTGCTCTGAGCCTTGCACCCGCAGGTATTTGTCCACGAGCAGGGCTCCCGTCGGCCCTGTTGGCAAGCCGCAGGTGCTCAACCAGCTCGGCAGCTGGAAGCCACCTGCCCACAGGCGGGTCTGAGCCATCAACTCGGTGCCATCCGAGAGCCACACGTGCTCCGGCCCAAAGGCTTTCACCTGACATCCGGCCCAGATTTCCACCCCCAGACGGCGGATTTCCCTTTCCACCGCCCGGCGGAAGGGTTCCGAGAAGCCCTCGACCAGATGGGCCTGGCGATGGATCAAGATCAGCCGGGCTTGAGCTAAGGGGATCCCTGTTTCTGCGCTCATCTGCCGACAAAGATCGTAGAGTTCCCCCATCAGCTCTGTGCCGGTACAGCCTCCTCCCGCTACCACAAAGGTCAGCAGGCCCGGCGTCCGATCCCCCTGGGCTGCCCGTTGCCAGCACTGCCGGATCCAGGTTTGGGCGGCCACCAATTGTTCTGCCGGTCGAATGGTAAAGGCATGTTGGATCCCATCGATGGGGCGCAACTCCCGGCCCACATTCACCAACAGATAGTCGTAGGCAAGAGTTTGCATCCCGGCTTCACTCTCCAGGGTCAGGGTTCGAGCTTCGGGTTGGATGTGGGTGACTCGCCCCGGCAAAAACTGGGCGCCGTTGGCTTGAATATGCTCCAGCAAAGGGATCCGCACCAGCTCTAGAGAAAACCGACCGCTCAGCAGCCGTGTGGACATGCCCGAATTGACACTGTAGGGATAGGGGTTGATGGCGATCACCCGTGCCTGCCCTTTGAGCGCCCGCAAGGCGTCGATGGCTCCATAGCCACATCCGGCCAAGATCACAGTGGGCAGGGATCCCCTCATGGCTGGAGCGGGAACTCCTGGGGATCCCCGGCTGCCCATTCCAGGATGGAACCGGAATAGCTTTTGGCCTGCCGGCCCACGTGGGTTAAAACCACCGTGACCCAAGCGGAGCGAACCCCAGCTGTGCAGTAGGCAACGATCTCGGCTTCCGGAGGGATCCCGGCTTTTTGCAGGCGGGCGTGAATTTCATCGGGCGGCAACAGGGATCCCGCCGCATCCATCAGCTCCTTGTAGTAGAGATGCACAGCGCCGGGGATGTGTCCACCGCGCGCCTCACCATAGGGGGTGGCTCCCTTGTATTCTTGGGCTTCGCGACTGTCGAGGACGGCCACACGGTCGGAGCCAAGGCTGGCCCGCAGAGTGTCCCGGTCGATCTCCCACCGGTCGGTTCGCTGCACTACAAAGTCGCCCCGTTGCGGTTCGGCGGCGCTTTGTCGGGTTGTGGTCAGCACTCCCTCCTTCACCAGGGCCGGATAGCCCCCGTCCACCATGACCGCCTGGGGATGACCCAAGCTGCGCAACATCCAAACCATCCGGCCATCTTCTCCCCAACCCCGCAGCGGATCGGCAACCACCACCACCAGACGCTCCCGAAACACGCCAAGGCCCTGCAGCTTTTCGGTGAGAAGGGCATCATCTGCCAACAGCTTGCCGCTGTTTGCAGCCTCTGGTTGAGCAAACTCCGTCCAGTTCACCGGAATTGAACCCTTGAGGATCCCGTCGGCTTGCAATTCCGCACTGCGTGCATCCAGAAGCGTTGCCCCTTGTTGGATGAGCTGGATGGCGGTTGCAGGGCTGACCACCCAACCTGGCGTTGGTGTCATGGGTTGAGAGAACCTTAACTGGAAGATCCTATCCCACCTTACGGGACGAGTAGGCCGGTATGGGCCTCTTCCATCTGTTTGGAGAGAAGCCGTTGCAGGCTCACTCTGGCTTCGGAGAAGTTGGGAGCGATTTCCAAAGCCGAGCGAAAGTGTTCAATGGCCTGCTCCAGCTTGCCTTGGCGGGCAAGGATGGATCCCAGACGATAGTGAGCTGCTCCATAGCTGCCATTGCTGCGAATGGCCCGTCGATAGCTGGCCTCCGCCGAGGTTAGATCTCCCTTGATGCGCGCCACTTCGCCCAGGCCAAAGTGAGCTTCCGGCAACTCTGAATCTCCTTCGAGGGCCTGTTCAAACTGCTGCATAGCCTGCTGCAACTGTTGGGGCTGGATGAACTTGCGCCCAGAGGCATCCCGTTGTTTGGGGCCCAGGTAGGCTAGGCCAGTGGCGGCCATCGCTGCGTGCAGATCGGGGGCCAGCTCCAAAGCCCGCCGGTAGTTCTTCACAGCTTCGCTGTATTGCTCTTGGCTTGCCAACACCAGGCCCAAGCCGTAGTAGGCGCGAGCCTGCTGTCTTTTGAACTGGCCATTGAAGATCACCTGGCTGAACTCCTGGCTGGCTTGAGCCAGATGACCTGCATGTACCATTGCCAAACCCAGATCCACCCGCACAGCGGCTGCCAACTCAGGACTGAGATCCAGGTTGAGAGCAGTTCGGAAGGCTGCGATTGCCGCTTTTAGCTGTCCTTTGCGCATCAGCGCTTGTCCCATCACAGCGTGGGCCAGGTCCAGGCGACCATTCAGCCCCAAAGCAGCCCAGCAGGAGTCGATGGCCTCGTCCCATTGCCCCAGCTTGAGGCGAACTTGAGCAATGCAGAGATGAGCCTCGCTGAAGTGGGGATCCAACCCCAGGGCCTTTTGTTGCTGAGCTAACGCTTCTGCCCAGTTGCCCTTCTCTGCCCAGGCTTGGCCGAGCAGGCTATAGATCTCAGCTTGGGCGGATCCCTGGGTGAGGGGCAGCGCTTCGGGCAAATGGATCAAGACTTCATCCGGCTGATGCTGGGCCAACCACTGCCGCGCCAGGGCCTTCAGGGTTTCCACCAGGTGGGTGTTGATGCCGCTCAAGTTCGGGTTCAGGCGTTTGGCCTGTTGGTAGTGGCTCAATGCCTCCTGCAGTCGGTTGGTTTTTGCCAACAGATGGGCCAGTTCAATGTGGGCCTCTACGTGATCTGGCTGTCGCCGCACAGCCTCCTGAAACCGCTCCACTGCCTCAGGAATTGGATTGGCCTGTAAAAAGGACAGCCCTTCTGTAAAGGGATCCTGGGATCCCTCCCGCTCAAAGGTGTTGATGGCACGCCGGCCTTGCCAACCCAGCCAGCCCCCCCCTGCAGCCAAGATCAACAGCGGGATCCCCAGCCCCAGCGATCTGGCTCGGGCAGGAACATCGGCTTGCCCAAAAGAGCGCACCACCAACCCAGCCCCCAGCAGGAGAGACAAAGCCAGAGCTCCCCCCAAGAAGGGCCTTAGAGCAGGCCTGTGCAACCATTGATCAAGTGTCGGAAAGTTGGCCAGAACGTCGATAGGAGAACTGGGGCGAGCAGTTGTAGGCAGAGGGGTCGGGATCCCGTCTTGGGAAGGGGCATGGCCAACCGAGGCCTGGCTTGGAGCCGCTTCTGGCCGGCGCTCTTTCTGAATTTTGGGAACCGGTGCCCCCAGAGTTTTAACAAAGGAGGGGCGCGGGGAGCTATAAGTCCCGCGCTGTATGCAAAGCATCAGCGTCGGGATACATGGACTCCCCGCACTTGTCGATTCTCTCGATGGGATAAGACAAGTATTTACCAGCAGCTATAGCTTGTGGTAAACTGCCACTATGCTGACCATGAACTACACTTACCGGATCTATCCAGATGCCGCGCAGCAGGCCAAGCTGCGGTCGTGGCTTGAGACGTGCAGAGGCGTGTACAACTACGCTTTGCGCGAACTCAAAGACTGGATTGCTTCCCGTAAGTGTCCCATAGACAGATGCTCACTGGAGAAGGAGTACATCATTCCTGCCGATGAGCCATTCCCGTCTTATCATCGTCAGCAAAATAACCTACCCAAAGCAAAGAAGCAATTCCCGCATTTGGCCAAGGTGCATTCTCAGGTCTTGCAGGCTACGATTCGCAGGCTGCATGATACTTGGGAGGCATTCCAGAAGCGGGGATATGGGTTTCCCCGTTTCAAGAAACAAGGCCAATTTAAGTCTTTTGTGTTTCCCCAGTTCAAGGACAATCCCATCTCCGGCAGCAGTATCAAGCTACCAAAGATAGGAAAAGTGCCTATCAACTTGCATCGTCCTATCCCAGATGGGTTCAAGGTCAAGCAGGTGAGGGTACTGTCCAAGGTAAGAGGGACGCAATGGTATGTCGTCGTTACCATCGAATCGGACATATCGGTTCCCGATGCTCCGGTTCACGGTCGTGCGATTGGGATTGATCTGGGATTGGAACGGTTTTTGACGGTTTCAGATGGTAGCTTCCAGGAGCGACCCAAGTTTTTTAGGTCGATGCAACGCAAGCTGAAATTGCTGCAACGCAGAGCGGCACGAAAACAGAAGGGGTCACGAAACTGGGAGAAGGCACAAATCAAAGTTGCCAGAATGCACCATCGGATTGCGAACCGTCGTAAAGATTTCCACCTGAAGACGGCTCATAAGCTTTGTGACCAAGCGCAAACCATCTTTGCAGAAGACCTCAATGTCACAGGCTTGACACGGGGAATGCTGCGAAAAGGTTGTGTTGATGCCGCCTTTGGACAATTTCTGTCTCTGTTGGAATGGGTGTGCTGGAAACGTGGAGTGTACTTCGCTAAAGTCAACTCCAACGGGACTAGCCAAACCTGTCCCAAATGTTTTGCTACTGTCAGCAAAACGTTGACAGCAAGGGAGCATCATTGTCCTGAGTGTGGGTATCGAACTCATCGTGACCATGCAGCAGCAGAAATGGTTTTGCATCGTGGACTAGAGAATGTAGTAGCCCAGGGACTCTGGGGAACGGAAACAGCCTGCCAAGTCGTTCTGTCGGGGGTCTATGACCTAGATAAGTGGCGTGGGGCAGGAATGCCTAACCGTGAGGTTAGGAAGCCCGCGCTGTACCCGTAGGGTCAGCGTCGGGAGGATGTCACCTTTGCGAAAATCGGAGTTGTGGTCGGGATCCACAACAGGTTTTTGGGCCTCCAGCACCTTGATCTCAGAAATCTTGGTGCCCGGTAATACAATCTGCGTGGCATCGGCACTGCTTTCCCCAGAGGACAAGTAGAAGACTTTTTTCCACTGCGGCTGTGTTTCCCCCTGAAGCCGACCGTACACCACCAGTTGGCTAACTCCCTGCACAGGCAAGCCCCCCAATTGGCTGGCAACTCGATGCAACACCATAGAGCGGCTAAACATCCCCTGCCGTGGGAGATCCACCATGAGGTAAAGGACATCTTGCTTCAGGGCCGAACGGGTTGGCAGGGGGGCCAGGGCCTTCTGCAGAGCCTTGATCAGGGTTTCCACGCTGCGAGCAGCAGATGAGCCAGCCATAAAGTTAGAGTTCGCAAAGTTAAGTTAGAGAGTGAAAAAATGGTCTTGTAACAACTCCAATCCAAGAGGGATCCACTTCTCTCGGCAAAAACGAGTACCCCCTCGCCAGAAGTCCAGGCCTCTGACCTCATCTTGCTGCCTCATTGTGCTCAATCTGGCGGAGTCCGTCAATATACTGAAAGAGCCTGTTACAAACGGGGCTGCCGGCCCATTTTGCGACGGAAAAGGTGGGTGTGGTCAGGGCTGTAGAGCCGCGAGCGGGCAGATCTGGAGCTTGACAAGCCTTCCAAGGCAGGGCTGATGAGGTAAAGCACTGTGCGTTCTAAGCCGGCTTGCCGGGTGAGGGCGGCCATCTCGGCCAGGGATCCCAGCCAGATCTGTTCGTCCGGCCAACCCAAGCGATAACAAACGGCAACCGGGGTATCGGCGGGGTAGTGAGCCAGCAGATCTGCCTGCGCTTGTTCTACGTGGCGGGCGCTCAGATATAGACACAAAGAGGCGCGGTGGGCTGCCAGACTGGCCAGGGCTTCTGCTTCCGGTACCTGGGTGCGACCGCTGGCGCGGGTGAGGATAATCGTCTGTACCAACTTGGGTATGGTCAACTCCACCTGCAAACGGGCGGCTGCCAATTGAAAGGCGCTTACTCCCGGCACGATCTCAAAAGGGATCCCTGCCTCCGCCAGCCGGATCAGCAGCTCGTGCAGAGCGCCGTAAAGGCAGGGATCCCCATCCTGCAGCCGCACCACCCGCCGCCCCGCCTTGACCCGTTCCACAATTTGCGGCAGCAGCGTTTCCAGCGTGAAGGAGCGGGTGTCAATGGCCTCAACCCCAGGGCGACAATGGGCCAGCACTCCCTCTGGCACCAAAGAACCTGTGTAGAACACTACATCGGCTTCCGCCAGCAGTCTTTGCCCCCGCAGGGTAATCAGCTCCGGATCCCCGGGGCCAGCCCCGACAATGTAGACAGGCCACGACGTCGGTTCGCGCATTTGCTTGCTTCCTACCCCTTCAAGGGCCTCTTTGAAGATCCCTTTTCCAAAGTCTTTTCAAACTGGATTCCAAGGGAACTTATCTGGAGGCTCAAGCATGCAAGATCACGACAGGCACTCGCATCCCATCTTAAGGTACGTTCGGAAAGACTATTATCCCTACGTTGTTTTACCCCAGCCGATTGCTCTCCTCTTGAGGGGGCCAGATCTCCCACCTTGCCCGCCGGAGCCTGAGCCGCCACAGATGCCGGAGCGCCCAACGGAACCTGATATCGCAATGCAGGTATCTAGAGATGGAAAAAGATCACTCGTTTTACTCATTGACATTGAAATTGATGAGCCATGGTTTCTTGAAGGTACAGCCTTTTAATTTAAAATAGGGTACAGGTATTCAAGAGGAAGGAGAGAAAGGAATGCCGACTCATTCTTTGGATTTGCGGCAAAGAGTTGT
>NZ_JBSSBO010000045.1:0-23502 GCF_054058915.1 Thermostichus sp. MS-CIW-41 | reverse complement strand
AACAGAAAGATCAACTGGTAGTAATCCGTACTGAACATATTATACATTATTTTCAGTATAGTTGAGCTTATTATTGACTAGAGTCATGCTCTCCTTCACGGTGGCCCTTCTCAGAGAGGGGGTGCCTCAATACTCGCTTAGAAGAGCTTCCACAAACTCGTAGCTGGAAAAAGGCCGCAGATCTTCTAGCCCCTCGCCGGCGCCGATAAAGCGGATGGGCAGGTTCATCTGCTGCGTAATGGCCAGGGCAATCCCCCCCTTGGCGGTGCTATCCAGCTTAGTCAGGATCACACCGCTCAACTTGGCAGCCTCGGCAAATACCTCGGCTTGGCGCAACCCGTTTTGCCCTTGGGTGGCATCCAGCACCAGAAGGCTTTCTACTTTGGCTTCGGGAGCTTTTTTGTCAACGATGCGGCGGATCTTGGCTAGCTCGTCCATCAGGTTTTTCTTGTTTTGCAGACGGCCTGCCGTGTCCACCAACAGCAACTCGGTGCCCCTGGCCTTGGCGGCTGTGATGGCGTCAAAAACCACCGCTGCCGGATCGGCATTGGGAGAGGGATTGGCGATCACCTCTACCCCTGCTCGCTCTGCCCAAACCTTGAGCTGCTCCACAGCAGCAGCCCGGAAAGTATCAGCAGCAGCAATCAGACAGCGGTATCCAGACTTGCGGGCGACATGGGCAATTTTGCCAATGGTGGTGGTTTTGCCCGCCCCATTCACCCCGACAATCAGCCAAATGTTGAGCGTGTCCCGTTGTGGGGCAAAGGTGGGATCCCCCACCGTCAACATCTGCCGCATCTGCTGCTTGAGGTATTTGACGGCCTCCTCTGGGGGCACCACCTCCTCTCGCATGCGCTTTTGTAGGGCTTGGATGATCTGCTCGGTGGCGTCGATCCCCACATCGGCCTGCAGCAACAGGGCCTCAATTTCTTCCACAGCCTTCTGATCCAGAGGGCCGCGGCCTACCAGGGCTTTCAACTGGTTGATCAGGTTAAGGCGGGTTTTGCCCAAGCCTCGCCGCAGCTTTTGCAGCCAGGAGATTTCCTCAACGGAAATCTCTTCCGGTTTGCGCCCTTGAGCCGCCAAGATCTCGGCTGACCAGCGGAAGCCCTCATCGAAGACCAGCTCTTCCGGCCCCGTCTCTGGAGAGGGAGCAACGGCTGGAGTCACCGGCTCAGGTTTGGGCTCGTCCACAGCGCTGGCTTGCAGGGCTTGGAGACGCTCAGCAGCGCGGGGAGCCAGATCGAAAAACGAGGGAGCTGCCGCCGGCTGCACAGGGGGCGATTCTGGAGATGCTGGTTCTTGTGTTGGAGTGGAGGACTGGACGGGTTCACGGGGTTCTGCTTGGGCAAGTGGGCCGGAGTCCTCAGTCGAGGCCGGTGGCTGCAGCTGGACGGATTCTGCTCGCGCAGGCGGGGCGGACTCCTCGGTTGCCGGTGGGGCTTGGGCAGCAGCACGGGCCTTCAGGTTGGCATAGGCGGCTTTGGCAAAAGCCAAATAGTCTTCAGGGGAGATCTCCGCCGGTTCTGTGGCTGGCGCGGGGGCTGGTGGCGAAGACTCCGCTTCACCAGGAGAGTCGGTAGAGTCGGTATAGCGGCGGCGAAACCAATCGAAGGCCATAATCCCATCTCCAGCCTGGCTGATCTTTATCCAGTTTGACAGAGTAGCTCTCCTGCTAGAGCGCAGCCCTGGGGAGCTCATCCCTGCTCAATGGGGATCCCCGTTAGCGGGACGAGGTCCTTTCCAACCCTTCCACCCGCACAAACCCAATCACCTGCAACTGGTCAGGCTCTATCTCTAGGCTGAGCACCCGCATCAGGATCCCAATCTCTTCCAGCTCTTGCAGGTCAAGCACCTCATTGAGCCCGCCCAAAAACGCTGCTGAGATCTCATCGGGAACCCGCACAGAACCGATCACAAACTCCGGATTCTCCAGCTTTAGGCTGCGCCCTTCTTCCACGCGGATCCCGGTGTTAAACACCACCTCCACCGCTCGCGTTAGCGGGACGGAGTCCTTTTGCTCAGTACCGCCGTCTTTCTCCACCAAGAGGGCAGAGAGCTGAATGCGGCTGGGATCCAAAAACTCGACTCGAGGCTGACGCAGATCGAAACGGCGAGCTTCCCTTCCAGCTCCCCCAAAGGGCAGATCGGCGCGGATATCCTGAAACTGGCGGAGCACCTCTGGCTTGTTGAGGGCAGCATTCAAGTCCTCTTCCCGCACCAACACCCGTACCGCCGCTTGCAGAGGTCGCGCTAGGCGCAAGGGAGCCCCCTGGAAAAAAGAGGGGTCAATTGCCACCGGATCAGTTTCCAGCTCCAGAAGCTCGATGCGGGGAAAGGGCGCTCGATAGAGCCCGCGACCGGCAATCAGCAGGCGATCCGCTTGGCCATTCAGCAGTCGGTAATTGGGCTGGCTTTGAATACGCACCTCCAAAACCTCTGCCCGATCCAACTGATCCAGCAAAAGCTGCCGCGCCGTCTGATCCGCCAGATAGCCCGCTCCTCCTCCCAAGCTCGCCAACAGCCCCAAGAGAACCGCCAGGATCTCCATGATCACTAACCGGATGTGCCCTAACCTAGGTTAGCAAGGGGATCCCTGGCCCCCCTTGGGGATCTGGGCTAGCGCAGCACCTTGAGAGGGCTGGCCTCAATGGGTCGGTTGCCCATAAAGGTTTTGGCAATTTTCAGGCCATCGGCCATTATCGGCCGATTGAGCGCGGGGTCATGGATGAATTTGGCGCCAGAGGCAACCGTTGGGCGTCCCTCCCCCCAAGTGTCCACGACTTTGAGAGTTGCAGCAGCAACTGGACGTCCGTCGGCATAGTAATCCACCACTTTCAGGGTCGAAGCCCCAACCGGACGGTGGTCAATCTCAATTTCGCTGAACTTGACAGGGCTGGGAAACACGGGCGGGCCGGATTTCTCCTCCAGCAGTACCGGCATCTGAGCAGCCGCAGAGGCCCCATCAGCAGGCAGGGGAGCCAGGTTTAGAGCGTTACCCGTTTGCGTTAGCGGGAGGGCGTCCTTTCCCATAGAAGAAGCCTCTTGCTCTGGAAGCGTGCCGGAATGACCATTTGGAACGGCCATAAGAAACTCCTGAGTTGGTAGAGATAATGAACAAAACAGGACGGGAAAGGGCAGGAAGCTAGATCCCAGTGGAGCGCTGCAGAAGAGGGATATCCTTGGCAAGGCTAAAGGTTGGCCTCCCCAAGTTCAAATGAGTGAGACTGAATCTCGAATCTAAAAATATTCTAAACCAAAGTTTGGCATGGGATCCGCCGGCTGTGACCCAACGGTTCCTGAGACGATGCCGGCCAGTCGCGTTAGCGTTGCGCAGCTATGACGTCCTCTTCGCTTCAGCCACTCCCTGGCAAAATCCAAAGCGGACGGTACACTAGTGAGTTAGCAAAGTCTATGGCAGGGATCCCCTATTCCTATTGGCGCTGGGCAAGGTGGGCTACACCGGCTCTGTGGGCGTTGCTGCTTTGGTTTGCTCCTGCAGCTCGAGCTTCTACCCTGGACGCGCCCCCATTTGACCTGAATGTTGTCCGCTCCCGTTCTCTGCCGTGGAGACATCCTCTTCTTGTTCCCGAGCAGAAGGATCCCATCCCATCCGCTCGCGTTGGCGAGACGGAGTCCTGGGCTGAAGTCGAGGTGACAGAGCCTCCTTTCCTAGAGTTCACCCTTGAAGAAAGCAACGCAGCTGTTGCCCTATTTGGATGCGATTGCCCGGCCCACCTCAACCAGTTGCGGAGACTACGCGGTCTGCCTTTGCTGTGAAGCACAGCTCCACCAGTAACTGTCCCTGACAAAGAAACACAGGGAGCCATCCAGCCGGTCTTGGGCAGAAGGGATCCCTCTGTGCCGAGTTAGGGCAGGACAGGGAGTAGCGGCAGGATCTCAATCTCGGTGCGTTGGGTTTGTTCGGGGGATCCGGAGGGCCAAATGGAGCCGCCGGAGCCGCGGAGTGGAACAGTCTGACTGGCTGGGCTGACCATGCCGTGCTGAATGATGAGCTGGTTGAGGCGGGCAATGCGCTCCGAGACAGGGGGATGGGTGCGCAGGAACTCTGGCACAGATCCGCGGGATTGCAACTTGGCCAAAAATTGCGGCATGCCCTGCGGGTCAAACCCGGCGCGATAGGCTGCCCCCAGACCTTTTTCATCGGCGATAAACTCGTTTTCACGGCTCTGCGGGCGCCGTACTCCCAATTCCAGGGCCAGAGCGGCCAGGGTACTGTCGTTGAGCCCCAACAATTGAGCCCCAAACTGGGCAGTGGCAGCCTGCTGCAGTTGTTGCAGGCCGTGGCGTTCGCCGATGTGGGCCACCTCGTGGGCCAGCACGGCGGCAATCTGGTCGTCGTTGTCGGCGGCTGCGAGGGCACCAGTGGTGATGTAGACAAAGCCTCCCAGTGTGGCAAAGGCGTTGATGTCGGGATCTTCCACCACTTGAAAGGTGTAGGGCAGATGGGGCCGTTCGCTGTGGGCGGCCACCCGTTGGCCAATGCGGTTCACCCGCTCGACCCAGTAGGGATCCGAACTGAGGCGAAGTTGTCCCCGCGCTTTCAGTTGTCGATCGATCTGGCGGCCTAAGCTCACCTCTTGGGCATCGTTCAACTGGCTCACCTGCAGCCACTGAAGGCCATGAATCAGCAAACGGCCCAGATCTTGGGCATGGGCAGGGGATCCCATCCCAGATGCCGCAAGAATGCTGAGTAGGGCAATGGCGACCGGTCTCACCGCGCGAGAACTCCACCCCTTGGAGAGGAGAGGATCCTGTCCTGCTGGCGCGAGCAGCCTGAGGGTGTGGCGAGGTTTCAACATCAGGAATTGGCTCCATCAAGTACCCTCAAGTTAGCGATCCCGAAGCAAGATTGTCCTGCCACCCAAGCGAAACCGCTTTGCTATCAAGGGCAACCGCCGAGAGAGTTTCCCCTGGCTTGGGGGAATGGAATAGGATAGGGCTCTATATTCAGGCAGACGTTTAAGGGCGGTCATGACGGGATCCCCTACATGGAACCCTGAAATCTCCCCATCTCCAGACTCCTGGGCCACGGGCAGCGTTTACTTTCGGTCGGATGCCCAGGGGATTCATCTGCACTTGCCCAGCACCTTGCCTTGGGAGGAGCTTTGGGAAAACCTGGTTTGGCAGTTGCGCAGCCGCAAACCCTACTGGGCCGGAGTCGCTCCCCTCACCCTCTGGAGCCAGCAGCGAGAGCTGGACATGCCCACCCTACAACTTCTTGCTGCCCTATTGTCTCAGCATGGACTGCAACTGTGGCGCGTTCAAACTCGATCCCGCTCGACAGCGATTGCAGCAGCGACGTTGGGGTATTCTGTGGAGCAATCTTCCCTTTTGGAGGCAGTTCCCCCTGCTCCCCCAGACACCACACCTCTGTACCTACGTTCGACGGTGCGCTCTGGCATGTCCGTGCGTCACAGGGGCTCGGTATTCCTGTTGGGGGATCTCAACCCCGGCGGCGAGATCATTGCTGGAGGAGATATTTGGGTTTGGGGACGCTTGCGGGGCCTGGTTCACGCGGGGGCCGACGGCGACAAGGGAGCTGTAATTTTGGCTTTGCAGTTGGAGCCCACTCAGTTGCGCATTGCCGATCAAGTGGCCCGTCCGCCAGAAGGTGGATCCCTGCCCAACACCCCTGAAGTGGTTTACCTGCAGGAGGATGTCATCTGCGTCGCCAGCCTTCAGGATTTTCTGCGGAGAGGAGTATGAGCCGAGTCATTGTCATAACCTCTGGTAAAGGTGGAGTCGGCAAAACCACCGTGACGGCCAACCTGGGCACTGCCTTGGCGCGCTTGGGTCGCTCGGTGGTGGTGGTGGATGCAGACTTTGGCCTGCGCAACCTGGATTTGCTGCTGGGGCTGGAGAATCGGGTGGTGTACACAGCCCTAGAGGTGATCGCCGGGGAATGTCGCCTCGAGCAAGCTTTGGTGAAAGACAAGCGCACCCCCAATCTCTCGCTGTTGCCGGCAGCCCAAACCCGCAACAAAACGTCGGTGCATCCGGATCAGATGCGCCAGTTAATCGAGAAGCTGGCCAGCAGCCATGACTATGTGCTGATCGATTGTCCTGCTGGGATCGAGCAGGGGTTTCGCAATGCCATTGCCGGGGCCAACGAGGCCATCATCATCACCACCCCAGAAGTGGCAGCGGTGCGGGATGCAGATCGCGTGGTGGGCTTGTTGGAAGCCGCCCAGATTTCATCGACTCAGCTGATTGTCAACCGCCTGCGCCCGGACATGGTGGCAGCCGGCCAGATGATGTCGGTGGAAGATGTGGTGGAGGTGCTGGCCATCCCGTTGGTGGGTATTATTCCAGAAGACCGCGAGGTGATCGTCTCCACCAACAAAGGGGAGCCCCTGGTTCTCTCCGCCAATCCAACTCTGGCTGCTCAGGCCATCCAGCGCATTGCCCGACGGCTGGAAGGGGAAACAGTGGACTTCCCCAAGATGGCCAGTTTGGGCGAGTCCTTTTGGGAGAGGGCCAAACGGTTTTTAAACCAAAAGGTGCTCTGACAACTGTTTTGTCGTTTTTCCCCACTTTATCCAGATTGGAATGGCAATTTTGACCTGTTTACAACTGAGTAACAAAGCCAACAAAACCTATGCTCCTCGATTTTTTGGATCAGCTTTTTTCTCGGCACTCCGGCAACAGCCGCCAGCAAGCCAAGCAACGGTTGAAGCTGATCTTGGCCCATGACCGCGCTGACCTCACCCCGGCGGCGCTGGAATCAATGCGCCTGGAGATTTTGGGGGTGGTGTCCCGCTATGTGGAGCTGGATTCAGAAGGGATGCAGTTTCACTTGGCCACGGAAGGGGGAACGACTGCTCTTATTGCCAATCTGCCTATCCGTCGCGTTAAGCCCTTAGAGACCGGTCTCAGCCGCTCAGAAGGCGAGAAAGCCTAGAAGGGGAGATTTCTGGCAGCATGTTAATTGGCCTTCATTCCAACAGGGCTCCCAATGCCAGAGTGGTCGTCAAGCTCGCTCTGTGATAGGTTGAGGTAAGTCGTGTGTACTGTAGAAAGAGTGGAGCTGGGTGTAGCTTTTGCAACTTTATGGAGCCAGCACACAGAGGTTAACTAAATGTTAACTCTGCATGTTCGAGCTCATGAACTGCTGACGTGATGGGCAGAGCCACCTTGACGATTGGAGACTTTCCAGCAGTCTATATTGGCGTTAGCGTTGCGGAGTAATAACGACGTTAACGATGGAAACAAAACGATGGAAACAATGAGAGGGTTGGCGTTCAGTAGCTGGAAAGGTAAGGGCTCCGTCCCGCTATTGCGTTCGGTTAAGCCTTAATATGCAAGATTCATTTGAGCTGACGATCCTGTTTACGCTAGCCCTGGTGGCTGGGATCGCTGCTCAGGTGCTGGCCAATTTTGTCAAAGTGCCCAGCATTGTATTCCTGCTGCTGTTTGGCCTGTTGCTGGGGCCAGATGGTTTGGGCTGGGTTCATCCCCAAGTCATGGGATCCGGGCTGGAAGCGCTGGTGTCGTTGGCGGTGGCTCTGATCTTGTTTGAGGGGGGACTGAACCTGCGGCTGCAACGTCTCAATCAGGTATCCGATAGCCTGCGCAACTTGGTTTTGTTGGGATCCCTGCTGACCCTGGTGGGGGGAGCGGCAGCAGCTCACTATCTAGGGGAGTTTCCCTGGCGGCTGGCTTTTTTGTTTGGATCCCTGGTGGTGGTGACGGGGCCGACGGTGATCAACCCCATCTTGAAGCGGGTACGAGTCGATTCGGCAGTCAGCACCCTCCTGGAAGGAGAAGGGGTGCTCATCGATCCCATCGGGGCCATTTTGGCGGTGGTGGTGCTGCAGGTGGTGCTCTCCGGCCATCCCAGTTTTCTCATGGCCCTGGAACAGTTGTCCAGCCGTCTGGCCATCGGGTCGGCGGTGGGAGCGCTGGGGGGCTGGCTGATGGGATCCTTCCTGCTTTGGTCGCGGCAGTTTTTAACCGAGGAGCTGCGCAACTCGGTGGTGCTGGCGGTGGCCCTGGGGGTGTTTGCCTTGGCCCAGTCGCTGCGATCGGAGGCGGGGCTGATGGCGGTGGTGATGGCGGGCCTGGTGGTGCGGCAGAAGGCGGCCATTGCCGAGCGGGGTGTGCGGCAGTTTCACGGCCAGTTGGTGGTGTTGGCCATCTCGGTGATCTTTATTTTGCTTACCGCCACGCTCTCCCTCAAGGCGGTGTTTGCCCTGGGCTGGGGATCCCTGGCCACAGTGCTGTGCTTGATGCTGGTCATCCGCCCCTTGAGCGTGTGGCTGTGTACCTGGCGCAGCGACCTGAATTGGCGGCAGAAGCTGTTTGTGGCTTGGCTGGCTCCTCGGGGCATTGTGGCGGCTTCGGTGGCCTCCTTGTTTGCCATTCTGCTGACAGAACGGGGCATTACCGGGGGGGATGCCCTCAAGGCGCTGGTGTTTTTGACCATCTCGGTGACGGTGACGGTACAGGGGCTGACCGCGGCTTGGGTGGCCCGTTGGCTGGGTCTGGATCAGGGCAGTTCCACCATAATCATCGGCGATCATCCCCTCACCAACCAATTGGCCCAGTTGATGCGCTCGCTCAACCAGACGGTCGAGGTGATCCCGTTGGTTTCTGGGTCTTCCAAAAATGGGCACGGCAGCTACAAAGCTCCCCACCCAACAGACGGTAAGGACTCCATCCCGCCATCCCGTAAGTCCTCCACATCCCTGTCAGGAACGCCGAAGCGTCGTCCAGCAGATGGCTTGCCCCCACAACTTCATTCCTCTGACGGCAACGGCAACCACAAGTCTGCCCCAAGCCAGGAAGTCGGCAAGCCAGAAGCCATCCCCGGATCCCTGCAGGAAGCTGTACTGAACGAGTCTGCTTTGTTGAAGGCCGATATCGACCATGCGGAAACTCTGTTGATCCTGACTCTGGATCCGCAGGTAAACTGGGCCATTGCCGAGTTGATGGTGAAACTCTCGGTTTCGGCCACCATCTGGACGGTGTTGCTGCCGGATATGCCCATCTCAGAAGGGATCCGCACCTTGCAGCCTTCCTTCCCCCAACTGCAGCGCTGGGCCGGCTATCTGGAGGCCAACCGGGCTGAGCTGCGCTCGATCACCCTACCCACGTTGGCAGACCTGGGCCTGCCTCTTCCTTTATCGCTACGTGACGCTTCTGCGAATGCGGCCTCAACCCTGCCGGAGGCAGTGCGGAGCAATAGAGCTGATGTCTTGACGGCTCAAGAGTCGTTCCCGACAGCGGTGCGGAGCGCTTTTTCAGCACCAGCGCTGCCCAATCCCTTCTTTGCCCAGGTGGGGCTGGAGGATCCTACCCTTGAACGGCTGCGGGATCAGTTTGCCTATCGAATCAAAGCCGATCTATGCCTGCCCTTGTTGTTGGTGCGCCCGCAGCGGCTGAGGAGCGGCTCATCTCGACCGGGTCGGCTCTTCTACCTGCCTGAGCCAGACATTTGGCGACGCGGGGATCGCATCTACTACCTGGAGCGCGTTTCCAGCCCTGTGGATGCCGGTGCTCTCTCCGCCAAAGAGTCTGATTCCCAAGAATGGGATCCGTCGGCAGCCGTTCGCGTTCGCGACAGCGGTGCGGAGCACAACAGTGGGATAGAGTCTTTGGTGCTGCCCCAGTATGTTGAGGGCGTCAAGCTCCACTTTGATCTCTAGCCAGCCAGCGGCCACTGGGGATGAGCGAGCACCCTTGCACCTGCTCAGGCCGACCCAGATAAACCCAAGCAAAGGTGCCGCTATCCAGTTGCACCCACTGCCGTTCGTACACCCGCGGGTGGTCTTCCAGCTCGTCCAATCGGGGCAATAGACTCAAGGGGATGCGGTAGCACTCGCCGTAGAGCCGGTTTCGGCCACGAACTGCCATCGGGTAGGGGCCGAGACTGTAAAGATCAATGTGGTTGAGGCTGTCTGTCCCCAAAAATTCTGCCCCCTGCAGCAAGCTGTGGTATTGGCCGCCCCGCAGCAGGGATCCGTAGACAAAAACCACTGTGGTCGGTTGCATAGCGTTGCGGAGTAATACAGCTGCTTCACAGTGCCTTGAAAATTAGGGAGATTGCGTCCATTTTTGGCCAATGCGCGGCTCCGACCCGGCCAGTAGGCGCTCGATGTTGCGCCGATGAGCACCGATCACATACACCCCGCCCGCCAACGCAAACAACAAATAGGGCAAAGGTTGAGCTGTTGCCCACATCACCACCGGAGCCGCCACTGCCGCCAGCAGGGAGCTGAAGGAAACGATGCGGGTGAGGGCGAGCCCCAGCAGCCAGACGCCGAAAGTTGTCAGGGCTACCGGCCAAGCCATAGCCAACAAGATCCCCAGGCTGGTGGCCACCGATTTGCCCCCCCTGAAGCCCAGCCAGCAGGAACGGCTATGGCCGATCACTGCGAACAATGCCGCCAAAACCACCCACCACGCGGATCCCAAGGCCGATCCCAGGGCCACTGCTGCTGCCCCCTTGGCAGCATCCACCAGCAACACCAGCAGGGCGGGCCCCTTGCCCAACGTCCGCAACACATTGGTTGCTCCGGTAGAGCCGGATCCCTGTTGGCGAATATCGATGCCTCCCCACCAACGACCTACCCAGTAGCCGGTTGGAATGGATCCCAGGAGATAGCCCCCCAGCGCAGCGAGAAGAGCGGTAAGGAATGCAGGCATGGCAGGATCTGGAACGCTCTTCCCTCACTTTGCCACAGGGTCTGGGCTGCAACTGGGATCTTGCCCCGTCCAGGAGCTTTTGGCTGTTTGCGGCCTCGTCTGCAACACCGTTACGTTCGCGCCAGCGGTGCGGAGCACTTTCCCCCTGCCGTGGGCCCCGAAGAGGCGGGACAGAGTTCTCTCCACCCAATATCGAGAGTCGCTAAATATCGAGAGTCGCTAAATATCGAGAGCCGCCAGATCCAAATGGGCACTGTGGGCCTCAATAAACTCCCGTCGGGGGCCAACGGCATCTCCCATCAAGATGGTGAAAATGCGATCCGCCTCCACCGCATCTTCGATGGTGATTTGTTTGAGGGTGCGCGTTGCCGGGTTCATGGTGGTCTCCCAGAGTTGTTCGGGCATCATTTCCCCCAGACCCTTGAACCGTTGGATGGTGTACTTGGTGTTGGCAGGCAGCCCCCGCAGGATTTGGTCTTTCTCGGCGTCGCTGTAGCAGTAGCGAACATTGTTGCGACCCCACTCGATTTTGTAGAGCGGCGGACAGGCGATATAGACATAGCCCTGTTCCAGAAGCGCCTTTTGATAGCGGTAGAAAAAGGTCAGCAACAGGGTGCGAATGTGGCTGCCGTCCACATCGGCATCGGTCATGAGGATGATGCGGTGGTAGCGCAGTTGGCTGGGATCAAATTCATCGCCTTTAACTCCCAAACCCAGCGCTGTGATCATCGCCTGAATTTCGGCGTTTTTGTAGATCTTGGCGGGATCCGCCTTTTCAATGTTGAGGATCTTGCCGCGCAGGGGCAACACCGCCTGAAACTGCCGATCCCGACCTTGTTTGGCGCTGCCCCCTGCAGAGTCGCCTTCCACCAAATACACCTCAGACTCCGCCGGGTCGCGGCAACTGCAATCGGCCAACTTCCCCGGCAGCGTGGAAGATTCCAGGGCAGATTTGCGCCGCACCAATTCTCTGGCCCGCCGGGCTGCCTCGGCAGCATTGAAGGACTGGATGGCCTTATCGACGATCCCCCTGGCCACGTTGGGGTTGAATTCCAAGTACTCCGTGAGCGCCTCGGAGACGAGGGTTTGCACAATGCCCCGCACCTCGGTGTTGCCCAACTTGGTTTTGGTTTGCCCCTCAAACTCGGGGTTGGGTACCTTGACCGAGACGATGGCTGTCAACCCCTCGCGCACATTTTCCCCAGCCAGGTTGCTGTCGGAATCTTTCAGCTTGTTGAGCTTGCGGGCTTGGCTGTTGATGGTGAGGGTAAGAGAGGTTTTCAAGCCCTCCAGGTGGGTGCCTCCTTCGTTGGTGCGGATGTTGTTGGCAAAGCCAATCAAAGTGTCGGTGTACACATCCGAGCACCACTGCAGCGCCACTTCCACCTCCACACCATCCCGCTCCCCTCGGATGTAGATGATGTCGGAGTGGATGGGCGTTTTTTCGTGGTTGATAAAGGCTACATATTCCCTGATGCCGCCTGCATATTGATAGGTTTCGCAGTGAGGCGGATCCCGCCGCAGATCGCTAAAGGTAATTTTCAAGCCGGCATTGAGGTAGGCCAATTCGCGAAAGCGGGCCGCCAGCAGGGCATAGTCGAACTCTCGCTCGGGAAAGATCAGCCCATCCGGCTTGAAGCGCACCTCTGTACCCCGCCGGTTGGATCCCTTGGGTTGGGGTTCAGATTTCAGGGATCCCACCACCGCCCCGCGCTCGAACCGTTGAAAGTAAACCTTGCCCTCTCGCCAAACCGTCACCTCCACCCATTCGGAGAGGGCATTCACCACCGACACGCCCACCCCATGCAGCCCACCGGAGACTTTGTAGCCGCCACCGCCAAACTTGCCCCCCGCGTGCAGCACCGTCAGCACCGTAACCAGAGCCGACTGCCCGGTTTTGGGGTGGATGTCCACCGGAATGCCGCGGCCATTGTCCAAAACGGATACCGAGCCGTCAGGATGCAGGCTGATCTGAATATCATTGCAATAGCCGGCCAGGGCCTCATCCACAGAGTTGTCCACCACCTCGTACACCAAATGGTGCAACCCCTTCGGCCCGGTGGAGCCAATATACATGCCAGGGCGTTTGCGCACAGCCTCCAAGCCTTCCAAAACTTGGATCTGCTCTGCACCGTAGTTTTCCGTCATTCCCAACTCCAATCCCGAGGAAGGCTCCCGGCCAAGATCAACAGAAACCCAGAAAAATTGACCTTAAAGGCCAGGAATCAGCTTATCATCAAAAAACTGTCCCCATGATAGCACAAAAGGCTAGAACGGCCACACAGACGCTTCTGAGGGCCAAGTTCAGGATGGGATGCAGGTACCGAAGTCAGGCCGTCTTGTCGAACTCTAACCCAAAAAGCTCTCCACCAGCCCCGGCGGCGGCTGCACGTGAAGCGCGCCTTTTTCCAAGTCCACGACAGGCACCAGGGCTTTCACAAAGGGGATCAACACCTGCCGGTGATCAGGGGTTGTTATCTCCAGCACATCCTGGCCGGCTGCCAAAATCCCCGAAACCTGTCCCAGCAGCTCCCCCTGGCGATAGACGGTCAAGCCGATGAGATCGCGGTAGTGGTACTCTTCCGGCTGCAAGGGCAAGCGGTGGGAAGCCGGTACCAGCAGCCTAGCCCCCACCCAGGTCTCAGCCACCGTTCGATCGGGGATCCCTTCCAGTCGCACCAAATAAAGACCCTTAGCCGGGAAAAACTGCCCCTCGATCAAGGGGTGCAGCAGGGGCTCGGGATCCGTATCCCGCTGCAACCAGCGTGGTCCGGGCTCTGTGAGGCGTTCTGGGAAATCCGACCAGCACCTAACCCGCAGCCAGCCCCGCAAGCCGTGAGCCGCCACCACCTGTCCCACCAGCAGCCAAGCCGGATCCTGGGCCATCATGGTCAGTCAACTCAGTCGAGCCGGGGAAAGTCCACTTCGGTTGGGAAAGCGGTCGGGGTGCGCAGCTTCTGAGAGGTCACTGTGCGAGAACCTTCCCCACCCTTAGCCACGTCCACCATGGAGAGCAGCCCTTGCAGGGTGCCAGGGATCGAATTGGGATCCATGAAGATTACCTTGGCGCTGGGACTGCTGCCTACCTTGAAGCCCATGTCGATATAGTTTTGCGCCATCAGGTATTGCAACGCATTGGCTGCCTCTGGATTCTCTTGCAAAGTGGCGGCGATGGTCTTGATGGCTTCAGCCGTGCCCTCAGCCAACAGCAGCCGCTCCCGTTTCTCCGCTTCTGCCCGCAATAGCTGCGCCTTGGCGGCCCCAGCCGCTTGGTTGATGCTGGCCTGCTGCTCCCCTTCTGATTTCAGAATGGCGGCCCGCTTCTCCCGCTCGGCAGCCATCTGCTTTTCCATCGAGTCTTGCACAGTCTTAGAGGGTTGAATGTCCCTGACTTCCACGCGCGTGATCTTGATCCCCCAGGGATCTGTGGCCTCGTCCAGCTCTGTCAAAAGGCGGGCGTTGATCTCGGCGCGGGAGGAAAAGGTTTGATCCAAATCCATGCGGCCAATTTCTGCCCGCAGAGCCGTCAGCACCAGGTTAACCAAAGCCCGCTGCACGTCCTCCACCGCATAGCGGGCCTTGATCATGTCGGTGATGCGCCAATAGACCACCGCATCGGCCATCAAAGAGACGTTGTCGCTGGTGATGCACTGCTGAGGAGGCACGTCCAACACCTTCTCGCGGATGGTTTCCTGGAACACAATCCTATCGATAGGGGGAAGAATAAAGTGCAATCCTGGGGTCAGCTTGCGATGAAACCTGCCCAAACGCTCCACCAATGCCTCATACCCCTGGCTGATGATTTTGACCGAGTTGAACAGGTAGCCGACAAAGATCAGGGCAATGGCCGCTAAGATACCTGGCATAGGGCTTTCCTCCTGATGGGGAGTTCAGTCCCCATTCTAGACGGTTGCTAGACGGTTGTTGGGACTGCTCCCTTCACTTGGATCACGCCTCAACAGAAATGTGGTGGACTCAGCAGGATAAGCAGTCCTCGGAACATATAGAGTTTCTTAAGATTTTTCAGGCCGCAGCCAACGACCTGAGATCACCCGGCAAAAAGCTCGTGAGGGGATCCCGTCTATGAAACTGAGCAGCAGGAATCTAGAGGTTGGTTTGGGCAAAATCTATGACGTGATTGTGGCCGGAGGGGGAGCAGGGGGGTTGTCGGCGGCAATCTATCTGGCTCGTTATGGATTGAGTTGCCTGGTGGTGGAGAAGGGCAGAGGCCGCTCTTTTTGGATGCAGGATTTGCGCAATTATCTGGGATTGCCTCCGACCACTCCCGGACGAGAGCTGTTGCGACAGGGAACAGAGCACGCCCTCAGTTTAGGGGTAGATTACCTGCGCGGCTTCGTGGAAGATGCCACCGATGAGGGAGACCTCTTTGCGGTCAAAGTCAAGGTGGGAAAAGTTAACAGCCTCTACCCCATTTTTCGGAGCAAATATCTGATTGCAGCAACCGGCATTATGGACGAGCTGCCTCAGTTGTCGGATATGCAGAATGTTTACGACTACGCCGGCTATTCACTGCATGTCTGTATGATCTGCGACGGCTATGAAATGCGGGATCAAAAGTCAGTGTTGATCGTCAATTCGGAAGATCGGATCAATACAGCTTTTGTCCTCAACTGGTTTACACCCTATATCTCGGTGTTGACCCACGGCCTCTGCTCGGTCGGCCCCGACATGCGCAAAAAACTGGCGGATCATGGCTACCCCCTCTACGAATCTCCTATTCGCCGCTTTCTTGGAGAAAACCATCAATTGCAGGGTGTGGAGTTGGAAGATGGCACTTACATCGAAGCAACTACCGGCTTGGTGGCGATGGGAGCCAAATACCACAATGCCTATTTGAAAGGGATCCCCGGCTTGAAATGGCAAGGGGAAAACCTGTTGACCGACGAGTGGTGTCGCACTGCCCATCCGCGGCTGTTTGCGCTGGGCGATTTGAAGCAGGGCCTGAACCAGGTGGCGATTGCGGTTGCCGATGGTACCTTAGCTGCCACAGCCATTTGGCGGGACATCCGACGGGCCTCACCTGCACGTAAATGGGAAGAGCGCCTGCTCTCGCCACCCAGAAGCCCAGCAGGGCCTTCCGGTTAAATTGATGGGCTCTATTGAGCTCAGGTAGCTTCTGTCCTATAAAATTGGTTGCGAAGGCTTAAGCCATTCCTATGCACTCTCTGAAAGCGTTGAAAGCGTTGATATTTTGCCTAGCCTTCCTACTGGTTGGACTGATCTACTACTGCACGGTAGAGGCCCAGCCTCTTTTTGAGCTGAACCTGACGGCCACCTCGGAATACAACCTCATTCTCCCCATCGAAAGCATTCGGGTGGTGCGCGGCGCCAATCCCCAAGATTTGCTCATTTATCTATCAGCTCCTTCGGCAGCCTGGATCCATCAAGAAGAGGTGAACGGGCACTATTTGATTGACATCCCCTACGGAGTCATTACCCGTACAACAACCGTCGAGATTGCCTCGGATCTGCCCTATCGACTGAGCTGGGGCAACCAAAATGAGCAGACGGGGCGTTTACTGATTACCCCTGCTCCCCCTCGTGTGGAGGTGTTTCTGCAGCATAGCTGGATCCCGGATCCCGACTTTCTCGATCCGGCGGAAAACAGCCAACCTTTGCAACTGCCCTTGGAAGAAATGCTGGGGCCTTTACTGGAGGTGCCGCCTCGTTCTGCCTTTCTGACCATTGACGATGGCCCCTGGCCCCAATCCACCCCCCGACTTTTACAGGTTTTGGATGATCTTCAGATCCCGGCCACTTTCTTTGTTATTGGCACCCACGTTTCCCGATTTCCAGAATTGGCTCAATCGATTCAGGCCCATCACCACACCCTAGCCAATCATACTTTTACCCACGATTATCAACGTCTCTACGGAAGCAACGAGCTGTTTTATGCTGAGGTGGATCAGACAACCCAACTGCTCAAAACGCTGAACTTGGATCCCCAACTGGTTGTTCGCCCACCGGGAGGTTTTCGCCTAGACTCTGCTTTGCGCCATTCTTTAGAGCAGGCAGGGTATCGCGTTCTTTACTGGAACATGAGCGCAGAAGATGCCTACGCCGGCCAAAGTGCAGCCCAACTTTTGGAGCGCATTCGAGCCCAGTTGCCGGCGATCCAAGCTTCCGAGCGGCCCCTGGTTTTGCTGCTGCACGATCGCTGGCCCCACACTGCAGAGGCCCTGCCGGATATCGTCGCCGCCATTGAAGGGGCGGGCTATCGCTTTTTGCCCTGGCCGGCCATCAGGGATCCCGTTTGAAGGGCTGGCAACAGGTTTTCTGGCTTGAGGACTCCGACCCGCCTTTGCCGGCTGGGGATGTTCAAAGAAGGGCTGCATCTCGCTCAGCTCAGCAGCGTTGCCCAGAGATAACGGAGGCCTGTGCCTTGACAAGCTTTTCCCCAAGTAGCACATTGAAAATTTACAGGACTTGGCTGCGGGCCGAGGGAGATGAGCGAGAGGACATTATTCGATAAGGTGTGGGATGCCCATACGGTGCGGATTTTGCCCTCTGGGCAGACGCAGTTGTTCATCGGCCTGCACCTAATTCACGAGGTGACCAGCCCGCAGGCTTTTGCCATGCTGCGGGAGCGCCATCTGCCGGTTCTGTTTCCCGAGCGGACGGTGGCCACCGTGGATCACATCATTCCCACCGACAACCGGGCACGGCCTTTTGCGGATCCCTTGGCAGAGGAGATAATCCAGGAATTGGAGCGCAATTGCCGGCAATACGGCATCCGTTTCTACAACAGTGGCTCCGGTCGGCAGGGGATCGTGCATGTGATTGCCCCGGAGCAGGGGTTAACTCTGCCGGGGATGACCATTGCCTGTGGGGACAGCCACACCTCTACCCACGGGGCCTTTGGGGCCATTGCTTTTGGGATCGGCACCAGCCAGGTGCGAGACGTATTGGCCACCCAAACTTTGGCTTTGTCCAAGCTCAAGGTGCGCCGCATTGAGATCCACGGCAAGTTGGGGCCGGGAGTTTACGCTAAGGATGTAATTCTGCACATCATCCGCAAGCTGGGGGTCAAAGGCGGGGTGGGCTACGCCTACGAGTATGGGGGCAGCGCCATTGAAGCCATGAGCATGGAAGAGCGCATGACCCTCTGCAACATGTCCATCGAGGGAGGAGCCCGCTGTGGCTACGTCAACCCCGATGGGGTGACCTTTGAGTATTTGCGGGGGCGAGAGTTTGCCCCCCAGGGATCCGATTGGGAAGAGGCGGTAGCCTGGTGGAGAAGCCTGGCCAGCGATGGCGATGCCCGCTACGACGATGTGGTGGTCTTCCAGGCCGCAGATATTGCGCCGACGGTTACTTGGGGGATCACCCCCGGCCAAGGGATTGGGGTGGATGAGCGGATCCCTGCCCCCGAGGATCTGCCGGAAAGCGAGCAGGAACTGGCCAAAGAGGCCTATGCCTACATGGACTTGCAGCCGGGGGATCCCATCGTGGGGACACCGGTGGATGTCTGCTTCATCGGCAGTTGCACCAATGGCCGCTTGAGCGACCTGCGGGAGGCAGCCAAGATTGCCAAGGGGCGGCGGGTGGCCCCAGGGGTGAAGGCGTTTGTGGTGCCCGGCTCAGAACGGGTAAAGCAGGAAGCAGAACAGGAGGGCCTGCGGGAGATCTTCGAGGCGGCAGGGTTTGAGTGGCGGGATCCCGGTTGCTCCATGTGTTTGGCGATGAACCCGGATCGGCTGGTGGGGCGCCAGATCAGCGCCTCTTCTTCCAACCGCAACTTCAAGGGCCGCCAGGGATCCCCCAGCGGGCGCACCCTGCTCATGAGCCCGGCCATGGTGGCCGCAGCGGCAGTCAGCGGCAAGGTGGTGGATGTGCGGACACTGCTTTAACCAACCGTCTCTCAGGCATAGCGGGGACTGGATTTGAACCAGTGACCTTCGGGTTATGAGCCCGACGAGCTACCAGGCTGCTCTACCCCGCGGCGCTTTTCTAGCCTAGCTTGTCCTCCGGCTAACCGGCAAGCCTACACCTTGGGTTTCGCCGGGCATTCTCTTCGGGGATCCCCGTCGCACCTGGATGAGCTGGGCGGTGATGCTGATGGCAATCTCGGCGGGGGTTTCGGCGTGGATCTCCAGGCCAATGGGGGCAAAGAGCCGACTGAAGGCGGTCTCCGGGATCCCTTCCTGGGCCAGGGTTCGCAGTACGGTTTGTACCCGCTTGCGGCTGCCGATCATCCCCAGGTAGTGGGGGGTCAGGCCGGAGTGGTAGATGGCCCGCAGGATTTGGCAATCGAGGCTGTAGCTGCGGGTCACAAGAGCGATGTAGAGCTGCGGGATCCTGTGCAGATGGGGGATAAGTTGGGCAAAGGGTTCTGAGCACAGCCGCTCGGCAACGGGAAAGCGCTGAGGGGTTACCCAGTCCGGGCGATCGTCCTGAACCCAAATGCGAAAGCCGGCCAAATGGGCGATCTGGGCCAGGGACAGGCCGCAGTGGCCCGCTCCGACGATCAGCAGGGTGGGGGAAGGGAGGAGGGGCTCGACCCAGGATCCCGCGAGGAGCTGTGGGCGGGATGGCAGGGGAGCAAAGTGCTCCACATTGCTGTCGCTAAGGCTGAGGTAGGGGAACCCCTGAGGATGGAGGGGAGTGATCAGCCAAGCCCTTTGCCCTTGGGTCAGAGCCTGGAGGATCTGGGCCGCCAATGTTTGGGCAAGGGATCCCTGCCATCGCTGTAGCCAAATGTGCATCCGTCCCCCGCAAACGCCCAGGGGAGGGCTGTTGAGATCGAGGGAAACCGGCATCCCAGCCGGCGAGGACTCCCCATCGCCATCGCCAACGGGAACAGCGGTCTGCAAAAGGGTTTGCGCTCGGGCAATGACTTCCGCTTCGGCAGCTCCACCGCCAACAGTGCCCAACAGGGTGCCATCAGATCCCACGGCCAGTTTTGCCCCCGCCTGGCGAGGCACAGATCCCTGGGTGCGGACCACCGTGGCCACCACCAGCGGCCCGCGGGAGAGCATGACTCTAGTCAATAATAAGCTCAACTATACTGAAAATAATGTATAATATGTTCAGTACGGATTACTAACAGTTGATCTTTCTGTTTACTTTCGAGTCTGCCAACATGGTAGCCAAAGCAAAGCAGAAAATTGGTAGTAAGACGACACGGAAACTGCGCTTTGGGTATTCTACTCAAAGCTTTGCGGGATACCGCCATTCTGTTTGGAAACAAACAGAATGCTATCGCTGCATAGTTGAACAGTGATGTTCAGCAGTGTTCAGCGTAAATGTATCAGCATGTCTGCCAACTGTCGGTAAAAGGTCTCGTCCACCTCAGCCTCGGTTATGCCTACGGCACCCTAGCGGGAACGGTCAGGGACTCAATGATCAAGAAAGCCCCTGTAGGATGGCCTGATGGAAGGCAACCCGGAAAGCCTGGAACCCGTTCTCCTGCCGACCGTGGTAGACGGCGTTGGTGAGCAGCGTCACCACCAGCTCCCGCTCTGGATCGATCCACAGGGAGGTTCCGGTGAAGCCGGTGTGGCCAAAGGCGCTGGGGCTGAACGGGTAGCTGCTGGCCAAGGGATCCGGGGAGCGCAAGGCAAACCCCAAACCCCGGCGCTCGTGACAGCGGTGGGCATCCCCTTGCTGAGGCAACTGCTCGCGGGTCATTTCCCTCACCGTCTGCGGCTGCAACAGGGATCTCGTCAAAAAACTCTCTCCGAAAGCGGCTACTTCCTCTGCCGTGGCGAATAGTCCGGCATGGCCGGCGATCCCGCCCAGGCGGGCGGCATTTTCGTCGTGAACCTGCCCCTGCAGGCGGCGCTTTCGCCAAGGACACAGCTCGGTGGGGGCACAAGAGCCAGAGACAGGGGGTGGGTCGAAAGGATCCCCCGGATAAAACTGAGTTTGGCTCAGGCCCAGAGGCCGCAAGATCCGGGCGTACAAGATCTGATCCAGACGGGTTCCGCTCAGACGTTCCAAAGCCAGCCCCAGCAGGATCAATCCAAGATCGCTGTAGACTGTGCGGGATCCCGGCCTGTAGGCCAAAAAGGTGTGCAAAGCCATGTGCCGGGCAGATTCGGCATCGGGCTGTCGAAACAGGGGCCGCCAGGCGGGCAAACCGGCGGTGTGGGCCAGCAACTGTCGCACCGTCACCTGTTCTGTTGCAACAAGCTGGCCTAAGGATTCCGGTTCCACAGCAATCCATTTCCCCGGCTGCAGAGGATCTTCATAGGGGGCAATGGGGCGGGATCCCTGAAACTCCGGCAACAGGAGACTCACCGGTTGATCCAACAGCAACGCTCCGGCTTCCACCAGGGCCATGCAGGCGGTGGCGGTGTACAGCTTGGTCAGCGAGGCCAGGTCAAAACGGGTGGCCGAGGTTGTCGGTTGGCGCCGGGTCTCAGGGTCGAGATAACCTGCCGCCCTTGAGTAGATACACCTTCCCTTGTGGCGGATGGCCACTTGGGCAGCAGGGAAAAGGTGGGGAATGGCGGAGTTGAGCAGCCCCTCCAGCAAGGTCGGATCCCAGCCCATCTGCCTCCTCTCCTCCCGGCTTGAGGATCCCCAGTCCAACAAACAACTTGTAACGGTGTTTACAAAAGCCTACCGCTTCCCCAGCTAGGATGCCACCACGGCAGGCTACATCATCAAGGGATCCCAGGTGCGGCTGGAGTTGTTGCAAGCTTTTTTGAACGTGGTGGAAACGGGCAGCTTTTTGGCCGCTGCTCGCCTCAGCGGTCTGACCCAATCGGCCATTAGCCGCCAGATCCAGGCCCTGGAAGAAGCAGTGGGCGCTCCGCTGTTGCATCGCAAAAGCCCGGTGGCCCTAACTGTGGCCGGGGAACGGCTTTTGCCCCATGCCCGTCGCATCTGTCAAGAATGGCAGCGGGCTCAGGAAAGCATTCGAGAATGGCTGCAGGGCCAGCAAACTGAGCTCTGCATTGCTGGGATCCATTCTCTGATCGCCCATCAACTGCCGCCGGTGCTGCAACAGTTTTGCCGGGAGTACCCAGAGGTGCAGTTGCGGGTTACCGCTCTGGGCAGCGACCGCGCCTTAAAGGTGCTCAGAGATGGGCTGGTGGACGTGGCCCTGGTGATGGAGAACCCCCTGATGACGCGGGGGGCAGAGCTGGTGGTGGAGCCACTGTACTCCGAGCCAATTCAAGTATTGATGCCCGCCAACCATCCCCTCAGCCGCTACGAGCGGATCCCCTGGAAGGTGCTGGCGGAGTATCCCCAGGCCGTGTTCAAGGATGGCTATGCCATGCGCTCCTTGGTGGGATCCCATCTGACCCGACAGGGGCTTCCCCTGAAAGCAGCCCTGGAACTGAACACCTTGGATGCCTTTCGGGGGGTGGTGCGACAGGGGCAGCTCATTGCCCTCCTGCCGGAGTCGGCCCTGGTGGACTGCTGCGCCGATCCGGATTTGCAGGTGCGACCCACCGAGCCCCCCCTATTGAGGCGACAGGTGGTTATGGTCACCACCAGCGATCGCTATCGGATCCCTCCCATTCGCCGGTTTTTGCAGTTGGCCGCCCAGCTTATCAGGCAGTCTGGTAATGCTGAGCCTGCTTCCGGCGCAGATCCCCATTGGCCCTCTGCTGGGCTGTTGTCGGTTTTGTAGAGACCTTTTGTAGAAATTTCTGGTCAAATACCCATATCGGTAGTTTCAAGTGTTCCGCCCTTATCTCCCCCTATCCTGAGTAGCCCAGCGCTCCCGACCGCCGATGCTATGAGCCAAGAGTTTCGCGAGCTGTTGAAAAAAATCGGCAGCGGCACCCACACCCACCAGGATCTCAGCCGGGCAGAGGCCGCCAGCGCTGCTCGAATGCTCCTGCGGGGGGAGGCCACTCCCGCCCAGATCGGGGCTTTTTTAATTGCCCACCGCATCAAGCGCCCCACTGCCGAGGAGCTGGCCGGTATGTTGGATGCCTATGCAGAGTACGGCCCTCTTCTGCCCCGGCAGGATCTGCCTCATCCCTTGATCATCTTTGGCCATCCCTACGATGGCCGCTCGCGGACGGCACCGCTGGGGGTGCTGGTGGCTTTGCTGCTGGCAGCGGCAGGGTCAGCCGTTTTGCTGCATGGCTCTGGCTTCTGTCCCACCAAGTATGGGCTGCCCTTGGAAGCGGTGTGGCGGAGCTTGGGGGTGGATTGGCGAGGGCTATCCCTGGAGCGGGTGGGGCAACTGCTGGAACAAACCGGGCTGGGATTTTTGTATTTGCCCACCTGTTTTCCCCAGGCTCAGGCCCTGATGGACTACCGGGATCAAATCGGCAAGCGCCCCCCCTTGGCCACCTTGGAACTGGTCTGGACGCCCTACCAAGGCCCCTTTCACCTGGTGGCCGGCTATGTGCATCCTCCCACCGAGGCCACGATGCTGGAGCTGTTTGCCCTGCGGGAGATTCGGCAATTCACCACCGTCAAAGGTTTGGAAGGCAGTTGCGACCTGCCACGGGAGCGAGCGGCCATTCTCAACCAGGGCGGGAAACGGCTGCTCTTGAAGGCCAGAGATTGCCACTTGGCAGGCCCGGAGATCCCCTTCTCCGGAGAGAAAGAGCTGCTCCGGCAGATGCAGCAGGTGCTCAGCGGGGATCCCTGTGAACTCACCCCAGCCGCTCTCTGGAATGGGGGTAGCTATCTGTGGCTCCTCGGCCACGCCCCATCCTTGCCAGAAGGGATCCAACAGGCGGAAGACCTGCTTCGCTCTGGACGGGTGATGGAGAAGCTGAAACAACTGATCCGGGTGATCGACCTGATACATTTACGCTGAACACTGCTGAACATCACTGTTCAACTATGCAGCGATAGCATTCTGTTTGTTTCCATTCGCGTTAGCGGGACGGA
>NZ_JBSSBO010000044.1:0-24089 GCF_054058915.1 Thermostichus sp. MS-CIW-41 | reverse complement strand
TCTCGTTTTGACAAATTGGCCAGGAACTTCTTGAGTTTTCTCTATCTCGTCAGTGCTCTCTTTTGGCTCAAATGAAAGATCAACACAACCTAGGGCACTAAGAACGCCTGCCCCTGAGATTATGTATCATTTTTGCTTTGAGCGATGTTTTCCGCACTACAAGTTCCCCCGTGATCTCGTAAAATCACGGGCGAGGAAGGGTGCTCAGGCTTCTGTGGATATCACCCCACCGAGTGCTGGGGGAGCAGGGATCCCTGCGCGGATTCTCAACTACTCCACCTGCGCTGTCTCCGGGGATCCCGCCTGAGTTTCCGGGTGAAAGTAGCGGTAAATCTGTCGGGCAATCTTCGGGCCAATGCCGGGCACTTGAGCCAACTGGTCTTCTGAGGCCACCTGAATGCGGGCAATCGACCGAAATTCTTCCATCAGCAGCTTTTGCCGATACTTGCCCAGGCCGGGGATCTCGTCCAGCGTAGAGGCATGCTGACGCGCTTTCCGTTGCTGGCGATGAAAGGCGAGAGCAAATCGGTGGGCCTCATCTCGCAGGCGTTGCAACAACAAGCGAGCCGGATCTTGGGCCGGCAACCGCAGGGGCACGGGATCCCCCGGCAGAAAGATCTCTTCTTCTCGTTTGGCCAAGGCAATCACCGGCAGGTGATCCAGCCCTAAATCTGCCAAGACGGCCATGACTGCCGACAACTGCCCCTTGCCCCCGTCGATGAGCACCAAATCCGGCTGATCCTCAGGGGTCATTTTGCTGAAGCGACGCCGGGCCACTTCTGCATGGCTGGCAAAATCATCGGAGTGACCGGGGCGCACCTCAGGGTTGCGAATCTTGTAGCGGCGGTAGTGCTGTTTGGCAGGCAGGCCATCGATAAACACCACCTGACTGGCCACAGCATCGGATCCCTGGATGTGGGAAATATCGTAGGCTTCTAGACGGCGGGGCACATCCGGCAAATCCAAGACTTCTGCCAAGCGCTCCAAGGCCGCGGCATCCCGATCCGCCAAGCGCTGAGTGCGGGTTAGCTCCAGTTGGGCATTCCGCTCAACCAACTCGATCAGCTCGGCTTTGCTCTGCCGTTGGGGGGCAACAAGGCTGACCTTGCGGCCTTTTTTCTGGCTCAGCCAAGACTCCAGAAAATCCCGATCCGGCAATTCATACTGGGTCAAAATTTCAGAGGGAATTTCCACCGGATCGCAGTATTGATAATGCTCTTGTAAAGCCCGCTGCAAGATAAGGCCTGGGTCGTCACCGCGGTTTTCGGCCACAAACCCCAGCCGCCCCACCAACTTGCCTGCCCGCACCTGAAACAATTGAATGCAGGCTCGTGAATCATTCATGGCCAAGGCCAGAGCATCACGGCTGACGGTAGAGTTAGGCAAAGAGACCTTCTGGGATTCTCCCAATTGTTCCAAACCGCGAATTTGATCCCGATATCGTGCGGCTGCCTCGTAATTTTCCTGTTCGGCGGCCTGGATCATCTTCTCCTGCAGCTCTCGGATCAGCTCATCTGTCTGGCCTTGGAAGATCATGGCCACTTGAGTCAGCGTTTTGCGATACTCTTCTGGGCTGATCAAGCCTTGGCATACTCCGGGGCAGCGCCCAATGTCGTAGTTCAAACAGGTGCGATCTTTGTACAGAGGTTTGGGCCGTTGGCGCAAGGGAAAAATTCGTTTGACCAACCCAAGGGTATGGCGCAACAGGCCAACATCGGTGTAGGGGCCATAGTATTTGTCTTGATTCCGATCAAGGCGACGATGGCGGGTGATGTAAAGCTGGGGATAAGGCTCCGACCAGGTAATACACAAATAGGGATACTTTTTATCGTCCTTAAGGAGAACATTATAAGGGGGCTGATGGGTCTTAATCAGATTGTCTTCTAGGGCTAGGGCTTCACTTTCATTGTCGGTTACGATAAACTCGATCTCGCAAACCTGAGCTACCATGCGCTGAATGCGAGGGGACAGGTCGCCGGTGAAGCGGAAATAAGATCGCACTCGAGAGCGCAATTTCTTGGACTTGCCTACATAGAGGATCTGATCCGTGGCATCTCGCATCAAATATACGCCGGGTTCAGCAGGAATCTCCTTGAGACGGCTCTCTAGAACGTCACGGCTGTGAATCAGAGGGACGGTCATAAAGTTCAGTTCTACCGGGTAGAGTCAGGGATCCCATGACTTCAATCTAGCAAGGATATGGCTTTTCTCGGCAACACTGACTCCAACCCATGTGGAGACACAGTCATTCTGAACAATCATTCTGAACAAGTTTGGGAAGCTCGTCCTGCTTTCAAGCTCCAACCTGCTAGCACAAATGGCAATAGCTCGTCGCATCGCAGGATCAAAGTACCTCTTTTGACGGGTAGACCTCCATGATTTGGGAAGGATAAGTTGATTTGTGATTAACATAATTTTGTCCAGAGTTCTGGTAGTTCATTTACATAAGATATAGCAGCAATGGAAAGTCGCTTAAGTTTATTAACTAGGGATATATTGACTTCTGAGACAATCTTTTGAGTAGATTCAGGTATAAATTGCCTGTGACAATCCTGGCATCGATAATGCTGCTTTCCATTATGGATCTTGTCGTATCTAAGTTAAAAGAATGACGGCTTGGGCAAGTCAGCATGAGCTTACTCAGAAACACGAAAAATCTAGGGTAATAGTATCATTGCTCCCAGAGCACCACCAGTATAGTCAATAGGGCAAGGGCTCCGTCCCGCTGGCGCGACCCGAATCTCTGAGCTCTATCCTTACAATTGAGCTCCTGGCTCCTGGCCTATGTCTTGCTGCAGGGCGGCCAAGTCTATCTTTGGCTTCTGGGTCTTGACTTTTGTCGGCCTGAGGTCTTCTAGGTTCAGCCAGCGATAGACCGTTGCACGCCTGACTTTGTACATCTGTTGTACATCTGTGGGGTTGCCCTCTTCCTGGACATACCCTACGGCTGTCTCCCTACCGCAGTTCTCCACAGGGCCAGTTGCCAGCGAGCGGAGCCGGTGTGAGCTGGCGCATTCGCCCTAGCTTTCTCAGATCGTCCGCAGTCCGTCGGGGAAAGCTGCAGAAGAAACTCGAAAAATCTGTTCATGGCGAGCTTTTTTGTCTTTACTTCGCTGAGCCGATTGCCCCAACGGTTGCCCTGTTGGCAAGAGCCAGCCGTGACTTGAGACTGCCCCCCTTTTCCTGTCGGATTGGAGTGCGATATGCTGGTTTTCCACCTCTGAAAGCGTGATTTATTCCAAACTGTTTTTACTCCTATGAATCCCCATCCCTCTCAGGTCTCGGCCCCTATCCTGCAGGAAAACTGGCACTTTCAAGAGCGGGATGCTTGCGGGGTCGGCTTTTTGGTGAATCAGCAGGGGAGAGCCAGCCACGACCTCTTGCAGAAAACCCTTCAGGCCCTCACCTGTATGGAACATCGGGGTGGCTGTGGCGGCGACGGCCAGAGCGGTGATGGGGCGGGCATTGCAACGGCAATCCCCTGGTCGCTGTTGCAGGCAGAGAGGGAAGAAATTCGAGCTTGGGATCCCACTCACAGCGCGGTGGGGATGGTCTTTTTGCCTCAGGATCCTGCTGAGTGTCAGGCGGTGCAGCAGGTGATCGATGAGTACTTGACCACCACCGACTGGCAGCGGGTGGTTTGGCGGCAGGTACCGGTCAATCCCAATTGCCTGGGGCCGATGGCGCGGCAGACCATGCCCTCCATTTGGCAGATGCTCCTCACCCATCCCACGCTGGAAGGAGACGAGCTAGAGCAGCAGCTCTATCTGTTGCGGCGGCGCATTCGGCGGCGGGTGGAGGCTCAGTTTGGCTTTTATGCTCTGTATTTTGCCTCTTTGTCCTGCCGGGTTGTCGTTTACAAAGGCATGGTGCAATCGTCGGTTCTGGGCCAGTTTTATCGAGATCTGCAAAACCCCCTCTACACCACCACCTACGCCACCTACCACCGCCGCTTCAGCACCAATACCCTGCCGCGTTGGTCGCTGGCTCAGCCTTTCCGCTACCTCTGCCACAACGGCGAGATCAACACCTACCTGGGCAATGTCAACTGGATGGCCGCCCGCGAACAAACCCTTTCCCATCCCCGCTGGGGTACAGCGGTCGAGGATCTGAAGCCGATTATTGACCCGGGCACCAGCGACTCAGCAGGTCTGGACGCTGTGTTTGAGCTGTTGATTCAGTCGGGCTACTCCACTCAGCAGGCGATGATGGTGCTGATCCCGGAAGCCTATCGCAACCAGCCAGAACTGCAGAATCACCCGGAAGTGGTGGATTTCTACGAGTTCTTCGGCGGCCTGCAGGAGCCTTGGGATGGCCCGGCGATGGTGGTTTTCTGCGACGGCAAAACCATCGGGGCCACGTTGGATCGCAATGGCCTGCGCCCAGCCCGCTACGCTCGCAGCCGCGATGGTCTGCTGGTGGTGGCCTCGGAAGCTGGCGTGGTTCCTCTGCCGGAGACCGACATTTTGGAAAAAGGGCGGCTAGGCCCGGGGCAGATGCTGACGGTGGATCTGCAGAGCGAGCAAATCTGCAAAAACTGGGAGATCAAAACCCAGGTGGCAGCCCAGCACCCCTACGGCGAATGGCTCAAAGCCCATCGCGTTCAGCTCAGCACCCAAGGCTTTGAAAATACCCCTCACCTCTCGGAGGAACAACTGTTACAAGCCCAAACCGCCTTCGGGTACTCCTCAGAAGATGTGGAGATGATCATCGAGGAGATGGCGGCTACGGGCAAGGAGCCCACCTTCAGCATGGGGGATGATGCGCCGCTGGCTGTGCTGTCCACCCAGCCTCATCCCCTCTACGACTATTTCAAGCAGCGCTTTGCCCAGGTCACCAACCCTGCCATCGATCCCCTGCGGGAGAGCCTGGTGATGTCTTTGGATGTGTATCTGGGATCCAAGGGCAACCTGCTGGAGATCCGCCCTGAGCATGCCCGCCTGTTGCAGTTGCGCAGCCCGGTGCTCAACGAAGCGGAGCTGGCCGCTCTGCAGCATACCCCTTTTCCCTGCCACACGCTCCCGATTCTCTATCCGGTGGCTGCCGGCCCAGAAGGACTGGAGGTCCAGGTACGGGCCCTCTGCCAGCAGGCGGCTCAGGCAGTGCGGGGGGGAGCTGAAATTTTAATCCTCTCGGATCGCGGCCTTGATGCCGAGCAGGCTCTGATCCCACCTCTGTTGGCGGTGGGCGCCATCCACCATCACCTCATCCAGGAGGGGCTGCGCCTACGCGCTTCCCTGGTGGTGGAGACTGCCCAATGCTGGAGCACCCACCACTTTGCCTGCTTGATCGGCTACGGGGCCAGCGCCGTTTGTCCTTATCTGGCCTATGAAGCTGTGCGGCAGTGGTGGCACAAGCCCAAGACGCAAACCCAGATGGCTGCCGGCAAGTTGCCCCAGCTTTCCCTGGCCGAGGTGCAACTGAAGTACCGCGCCGCCATTGAGGCAGGGCTGCTCAAGATTCTTTCCAAAATGGGCATTTCTCTGCTCTCCAGCTACCACGGAGCGCAGATTTTCGAGGCCATTGGCCTGAGCCAAGAGGTGATCGATCTGGCCTTCCGCGGCACGGTGTCGCGGGTGGGAGGCATGACGCTGGCGGATCTGGCCCGCGAGGGCATGGTGAATCACCAGCGGGCCTTTCCCGAACTCACCTCGAAAAAGCTGGAGAACTTTGGCTTTATCCAGGCGCGGCCCAAAGGCGAATACCACATCAACAGTCCAGAAATGGCCAAACTGCTGCACAAGGCCATCGAATCGGGTCAGCCTGCCCACTATGAGATCTACAGGGCGCACCTGCGCAGCCGCACCCCCACCGCGTTGCGAGACCTGCTGGATTTCCGCAGCGACCGGGATCCCATTCCCTTGGAGGAAGTGGAACCGGTGTCGGAGATTTTCAAACGCTTTGCCACAGGTGGGATGTCCTTGGGGGCCCTCAGCCGCGAGGCCCACGAGACCCTGGCCATTGCCATGAACCGCATCGGCGGCAAGTCCAACTCCGGTGAAGGCGGGGAAGATCCGGAACGATACCTCCCCATCACCGATGTAGGCCCAGATGGCACCTCGGCCCGCTTTCCCCACCTGAAGGGGCTGCGCATGGGGGACAACGCCAGCTCGGCGGTGAAGCAGGTGGCCTCGGGCCGCTTTGGCGTGACACCGGAGTATTTGCTCAACGCGCGGCAAATTGAGATCAAAATTGCCCAGGGGGCCAAGCCGGGCGAGGGCGGGCAACTGCCGGGCAAAAAGGTCAGCCCCTACATCGCCAAGCTGCGCCGCTCCAAGCCGGGGGTGACCTTGATCTCGCCGCCGCCCCACCACGACATCTACTCCATCGAGGATCTGGCGCAGTTGATCTTCGACTTGCACCAGGTGAACCCCCAGGCACAGGTGTCGGTGAAGCTGGTGGCGGAGGTGGGCATCGGCACGGTGGCGGCAGGAGTAGCCAAGGCCAACGCCGACATCATCCAAATCTCCGGCCATGAAGGGGGCACAGGGGCTTCCCCCTTGAGCTCCATCAAACATGCCGGGGCACCTTGGGAGTTGGGCCTGGTGGAGGTGCATCATACCCTGCTGGAAAACGGCCTACGGCAGCGCTCCATCCTGCGGGTGGATGGCGGCATTCGCACGGGTTGGGAAGTGGTGATGGCGGCCATGCTGGGGGCAGAAGAGTTTGGCTTTGGCACGGTGGCCATGATTGCGGAGGGGTGCATCATGGCGCGGGTATGCCATACCAACAATTGCCCGGTGGGGGTGACCAGCCAGAAGGAGGAGTTGCGCAAGCGCTTCCCCGGCACGCCGGATCACGTGGTGACCTTCTTCACGTTTGTGGCGGAGGAGGTGCGCCAAGTCTTAGCCCAACTGGGCTACCGCTCTCTGAAGGAGGTGATCGGGCGGGTGGATCTGCTCTGTCCGCGGGCCGATGCGGTTCTGCAGAAGACCCAATCCTTGAACTTGGAGTGTCTGCTGCGAACTCCCCCCGGTTTTGATCCCAACACCCTGCCCGACTGGTTGGAGCATGAGCCGGTGCATTCCAACGGCCCGGTGCTGGATGAGCAGATCCTGGCTCAGCCGGAGGTGCAGAAGGCGGTGGAAACCTGCGGCACGGCCACGGTGGAGATCCCTATCGCCAACACCGACCGCTGTGTGGGCGGGCGCATTGCCGGAACCTTGGCCCGCTTGTACGGAGATACCGGCTTCGCCCAACAGGGGGGGCAGTTGGATCTGCACTTTGTCGGCAGCGCTGGCCAGAGCTTTGGCGCTTTTACACTGGCGGGGATGCGCCTGACCCTGACAGGAGAAGCGAATGACTACGTGGGCAAGAGCATGTGTGGCGGCGAGATCGTCATCCTGGCTCCCCCTGAGGCGCCCCGCGATCCGGCGGAAAATGTAATCCTGGGCAACACCTGTTTGTACGGGGCCACGGGCGGATCCCTGTTTGCCAACGGCCAGGCGGGGGAACGCTTTGCGGTGCGCAACTCGGGAGCGCAGGCGGTGATCGAGGGATCCGGCGACCACTGCTGCGAGTACATGACCGGTGGGGTGGTGGTGGTGCTGGGGCGGGTGGGCCGCAACCTGGGAGCGGGGATGACCGGCGGCCTGGCCTATGTGCTGGATGAGGAGGGCAACTTCCCCGCCAAGGTCAACGGGGAGATCGTGCGCATTCAGCGGGTGCAGACAGCAGCAGCAGAGGCACAACTGAAGAGCCTGATCCAAGAGCACTATCGCCGCACCCATTCCCCCAAAGCGGAGCGCATTCTGCAAAATTGGGAATCCTATTTGCCTCTGTTTTGGCAGGTGATCCCGCCTTCGGAGGAGGGCAGCGAGCTGACGGATCCCTTGCGATCCCAGCCGCTGGCAGTGGAGTCTTAAGGATCTCTCAGAGCCTGCCGGTAACACTTCTTATCCCCACGACGGCCAGAGAGGCTGGTAAACTGCGAGAGTATACCTGGCCTTTTCATCCGCTTTAAATCACTATGAGTCCCAGTTTGCAAGCTGCTCAAACTCAAGCGCGAGTGCCCACCGAGACCATCCTGACGCCGCGCTTCTACACCACCGATTTCGAGGCCATCGGCAAAATGGGCTTAGGGGATCGAGAGGCCGATTTCCGGGCCATCCTGCAGGAGTTTCGCGCCGACTACAACCGCCATCACTTCGTCCGGGGTGAGGAGTTCAACCAAGACTGGGAAAGCCGCCTGGATCCGCAGGCGCGCCGGTTGTTTGTGGAGTTCTTGGAGCGCTCCTGTACAGCCGAGTTCTCCGGTTTTCTCCTCTACAAGGAGCTGTCGCGCAAGCTGAAAGAGACCAACCCCGTTTTGGCCGAGTGCTTTGCCCTGATGAGCCGCGATGAGGCCCGCCATGCCGGCTTTCTGAACCGCGCCATGGGCGACTTCAACATGGCCTTCGACCTGAGCTTTCTCACTAAGCACAAGTCTTACACCTATTTCGCGCCGCGTTTCATCTTCTATGCCACCTATCTCTCGGAGAAGATTGGCTACTGGCGCTACATTCTCATCTACCGCCACCTGGAGGCCCACCCCGAGGATCGCGTTTACCCGATCTTCAACTTCTTCAAGAACTGGTGCCAGGACGAGAACCGCCACGGCGATTTCTTTGCGCTCATGCTCCTAAGCCAGCCGCGGCTGCTCAAGGGATGGGTGGCCAAGCTGTGGTGCCGCTTCTTCTTGCTGTCGGTGTTCGCCACTATGTACCTCAACGATGTGGGAGAGCGCCCGGATTTCTACCGCCTCATCGGGCTGGATCCCCATACTTATGACATGGAGGTAATCTACAAGACCAACCGCGAGGCAGCCAAGGTGTTCCCGGTGGTGTTGGATGTGGAAAACCCTGAGTTTGTGCGGCGGCTGCAAAAGTGCGTGGCCAACAACGCTAAGCTGAGGGAGATTGCCCGGGGATCCGGCCCCTTCAAGGGTTTGCGCAAGCTGCCCCTCTACTTGGATAACTTCTATCAGTTTTTGCGGCTGTTCCTCCTGAAACCTCGGAAAGCTGGCTTCTACCTGTGGGAGCAGCCGGAGCCCCGTTTTGAAGGAACGGCTGTTTCTGCTTGAGCCGTCTTGCCCTCAGCTTGGTACCCGTACAGCCTCATAGGTCAGCCATGAACATTGCCGCTGAGATTACGCCGCTCTTTTTGCTGGGGACGCTGGCCTTTTTGGGTTGGGGCTTCTGGAGAGCCCGTCGGCGGGGATCCTTAGCCGTTTGGGTGTGGTTACAGGGATCCCTGCTCTTGTTGCCGTGGGTGGTCTTCCTAGGGCTGTTGCTGCTGGGGATCTACCTCAATTTTGCAGGCTTCCTGGTGTTGCTGTTGGTCTTTACAGGGCTTTACATTGCTGTGGGGCGCAAGACCCGCCAGTTGGCCCAACAGGAGCTGCAGGCCCGTCGCGAGCAGTTGGCTCGTCTGGAAGAGCAGGGGGAAGCCCCTTCGGTAGGGGAGGCGCCTTTGGAAGCGCCTGCGGTTCTGCAGCGGATCTCGGCTGAGGATCTGCAGGCCATTCAGTCTATTTTCGGCCTCGATACCTTTTTCGTCACCGAGACCGTCCCCTATGGGGAAGGGGCGATTTTTAAGGGCAACCTGCGCCAGGAGGCGGAGGTGGTGGTACCCCTGCTGGTGGAGAAGCTCAAAGAGCAGGTGGGCAGTCGCTACCAGCTCTTTTTGGTGGAGGATCCGGCGGAAAAGCCGGCGGTGGTGGTCTTGCCGGATCCCATCGTCAATTACCGCGCTTCCGTGGGGGCGCAGATCCTGGCGGGGGCGTTGCTGGTCTTCAGCTTCGTCGCCACGTTGGAGGTGGGAGCCAATCTCTTGGGCTTCCGGCTGTTGGATGCGCCAGGGCGCTGGGTGGAAGCCCTGCCGGTGGCGGCCGGGATCTTCGCCATCTTGCTGGTGCATGAGACCGGACACCGCTGGATGGCGGGCAAGTACGGCGTGCGCCTCAGCCCTGCTTTTGTTATCCCCAGCTTGGGCATCGGCACGCTGGGATCCCTGAACCGCATCCAATCGCCGGTGCCCAGCCGCAAGGCCCTCTTCGACATTGCCTTTGCCGGCCCGGCAGCGAGCGGGATCCTGTCGCTGCTGGTGCTCTTGGCTGGCCTGAAGCTCTCCGGCTCCGAGGGTCTGTATGTGCCCACGGAGATCTTCCGCAGCTCCATCCTGGTAGGCACCCTAGCGCGGCTGGTGCTGGGATCCCAGTTGCAGGCGGAGCTGGTTCCCATTCATCCTTTTGTTGCCGTGGGCTGGATTGGCCTGGCAATCACCGCCTTGAGCCTGCTGCCGGCAGGGCAGCTGGACGGGGGTCGCATTGTGCAGGCGGTGTACGGGCGGAAGACGGCGGCCCGCGCCACCTTCATCACCCTGATTGCCTTGGCGGTGGCGGCCATCAGCAACGTCTTGGCCCTCTACTGGGCGCTGCTGATCCTGTTCATCGCCCGCGAGCCAGAGCGTCCACCGCAGGATGAGATTACTGAAACCGACGGTCAGCGGGATGCTTTGGCATTGCTGGCCCTCTTTTTGATGGTCATGACCCTGTTGCCGATTGCTCCGGCCTTGGCGGGCTTTCTCAATTTCCCCAACGGCTGATGGGGTAGAGGCCCAGGATCCGCCGGCGAGAGGAGCTCACTGTGTCTGGACCGGGGAAAGGCTTTGGCCTAGGCAGAGCTGGAAAGGACAGAGGAGAGCACCTGCAGCGTCTGTTGGCCCAAGCCGTTCGCCATCACCAGGCAGGGCAATGGCCACAGGCTGTCTCACTTTACCAGCAGGTGCTGCAAGCCCAGCCCACCCACCCCGAGGCACTGCACCTCTTGGGGGTCTGTCGGCAGCAACAGGGATCCCTGGACGACGCGATTGCCCTGATCCGGCAGGCCCTTGCCCACCAGCCCTGGTTTCCCGACGCCCACTTTAATTTGGGAATTGTTCTCAAGCAGGCGGGGCAGCTGGCGGAGGCGAAAACTCACCTGCAACTGGCCCTAGAGCAGGGGGGGCCGGACGCGGAAGTTTTGTACCAGCTGGGGCTAGTGCTGCGGCAGCAGGGGGATTTGGAGGCGGCCCTTGTCCCCTTGGGACAGGCCCTGGAGCTGCAGCCGGACTTTGCCGATGCCGCCTACACCCTGGCCATCCTGCTGCGGGATTGTGGCCGGGAGGAGGAAGCGGCGGAGCTGTTCTACCAACTCTGGCAAGCGGATCCCGCCGACTTGGCCGCGGCCCTGGGCTGGTGTGTTAGCCAGTTGCCCTTGCTGTACGCCTCGGCAGACCAAGTTTCCGTGGCTCGGGAGCGCTACCGCCAAGCCCTACAACAGGTGAAGGGCCGCTGGGAACACCTGCCGCGGGATCCGATAACCCTGGAGCGAGCAGCTGCCGGGATCGGCTCCGTCCAACCCTTCTTTTTGCCCTACCAAGGCCAGAACGACCGCGATCTGCAGCAGCTCTACGGATCCTTGGTGAGGGATGTGATGGCGGCCCGCTATCCCCAGCCCTCCGTCCTCTGGCAGCGACATCCTGGCCGAGTGCGGGTGGGCATTGTCTCCGGCCTGTTTCGGGATCACTCCGTTTGGAAGATCCTGACTCGCGGCTGGGTAGAAGCCCTGGATCGTGCTCAAGTGGCCCTCTACGGCTTCCACACCTCGGTCATCCAAGATGAGGTCACGTGCTCCCTGCCCCCTCGTTTTGAGCACTTTGTGGCCGGATCCCGCAGCATAGAAGAATGGCAAGCGGCTATTCGAGAGGCACAGCTGGATGTGCTCCTCTACCCGGAAGTGGGCATTGACCCGGTCTGTGCCCAACTGGCCGCCCTCCGCTTGGCGCCGGTACAGGCGATGGCCTGGGGCCACCCGCAAACTTCTGGCCTGCCGACAATAGACGTTTTCCTCAGCAGCGAGCTGATGGAGCCGCCGGACGGGGCCGGCCATTACACCGAGCAGCTCCTGCCCCTGCCTGGCATCGGCACCTACTATATTCCCCTAGAAGTTGACCCCGCCCCTGTGGACTGGCGAGCTTGGGGGGTGGATCCCGACAGGGTGCTTTACCTCTGCGCCCAATCCCTATTCAAGTACTTACCTCAGTACGACGAGGTGTTCCCCCGCATCGCCCGGGAAGTGGGGAAGTGTCAATTTCTATTTTTGCGGGGCCGCCTCTCCCAAGGGATCCGCGAGCGCTTTTGGCAGCGGCTGCGACGAGCCTTTCAGGCCTATGACCTAGCTGCCGAAGAGTATGTGGTGCTCCTACTGGAACTCTCGCCTGCAGAATATGCCGCCTACAACGCCCTGGGGGATATTTACCTGGATAGCCTCGGCTGGTCAGGGGGCAACACCACCCTGGAAGCCCTGCCCCACGGCCTGCCCATCGTCACCCTGCCGGGATCCCTGATGCGGGGCCGCCACACCTACGCCATCCTGCAGCAGATGGGGATCCTGGATACCATCGCCCACACCCTCGATGAATACGTCCAGATTGCCAGTCAGTTGGGCTTGGATCCAGAGTGGCGAGAGCAAATGGGCCAACAGGTGAAAGCACGTCAAGATCGCGTCTACCGGGATCCCGCGCCGATCCGCGCTCTGGAAGAGTGGTTGCGAAGCCTGAAGACCTGAGGGGGCAGTTTGGGTGAAAGGATAAACGGGCGAGTGTTGTCCTCTTGAAGGGATCCCGGACAGATGGCAGGATAGGCGGGGTTGTCTTGCCGGGCTTTGCCCATGTCTTCTGAGTCTGCTCCCGGTCAGTTCCCCAGGCCGGAAAACGCCCCCGACAACTTGCCCTCCCTTTCAACGCGCCTGAAAGAGATTGCCGTGGTATTCCTGCGGCTGGGATCCCTGGGTTTCGGCGGCCCCCAAGCCCACATCGCCATGCAACACGATGAGGCGGTGATCCGGCGGGGCTGGATGAGCCAGGAACAATTTACCGAAGGGGTGGGCCTATGTGAAATGTTGCCAGGGCCAGCTTCTACCCAGATGGGGATCTATGTCGGCTATGTGCGGGCAGGCTGGTTGGGGGCGGTGCTGGCGGGGATTTGCTTCATTGCCCCTGCTTTTGTGATCGAGGTGATTTTTTCTTGGCTTTACTTTCGCTTTCAGGGGGTGCCGCAGCTAGAGGGGATGTTTTTTGGGGTGGCCCCGGTGGTGATCGCCATTATCCTGGCCTTTTGCTGGAAACTGGGCCGTAAAGCTGTGAAGGATTGGAGCCGGGGGCTGATCGCGGTGGCGGCCTTTGCCCTGCTGCTGATTGGGGGGGTGAATATCCTGTTGCTGTTCGGGCTGGCGGCTCTGGTGGGGCTGCTGCTGTATGGGCCCAAAAAAGGCCCACTATCGGGGATCCCGATTTTACTCCCTTGGCCAGTATTGACGTTGGCCCAGACGGTAGTGGCCACGGTTCCACCGGAAACCCTTATCCTGAGCAGCTTTTGGGGTCTGGAGCGGATTGGTGCCTATTTCTGGCCTTTGACCTTGTTTTTCCTGAAAGTAGGCGGCACCATCTTCGGGGGAGGGCTGGTGATCATCCCCTTCATCGCCGACGAGGTGGTGGATCAGTTGGGCTGGTTGACGCCGACAGAGTTCTTGGATGGGGTGGCCATTGGGCAATTTACTCCTGGCCCGGTGGTGCTGACGGCAGCCTTTATCGGCTACAAGGTGGCAGGGGTGCTGGGGGCCCTGACGGCAACAGTGGCCATCTTTGCCCCTTCTTTTGCCTTTATTTTGCTGGCAGCTCCGGTTCTGTTGCGCATACGGCACAATGCTTGGGTGAAGGGATCCCTGCAGGCAATTACCCCAACGGCCCTGGGGGCTGTTGCTGCGGCTACAGTGCCCTTGGCCCAAAATGCGCTGCTACAACAAACAACTCCCGCTTCGCTGGTGGCTTTGGGGATCGGGGTAGCGGCCTTCATTGCCTTGATGCGCTTTCGCCAGCCCACTTGGCTGTTGGTGTTGATGGGAGGGGGGGCGGATTTGCTGGCCCGAGGTCTGCTGGCCTAAAGGTTTTGCTCCCTGGCCCTGCTTTCTCCTTGGGGGTGAGGGAATGACCCTGATTCAGCCTGATGGCCACGGCACTAACTGGCTTGGGCCAGCCCTTCCTCAGAGGGATCCCTGCCTTCCAGGCGACAAAACAGTTGCCGCATGAGCAGCTCCCGTTGGCCAAGAGACAGGTGAGGGGCAAGGGTGCCGGGAAAGTGGGGCATGGCGAGGGTGACACGATCCAACAGGTCGGCGCGGCGATGTCTCTGTTGAATAGCCCAAGCCCGTTCCAGAAGGTTTTGGGCTGCTTCTGGCGCTAATCCCGCTTGCTCCGATAACCACGCTGCCAGTTGTTCCAAATCGGGGTCGAAGCGCAGCCGGTACATGTAGATCAACATGCCGATCCCGATCACCAAGCCCAAGCCACTGGCTACATAGGCGGCTTTGATGGAAGTTCCCGGCAGATAGGCCACCGCCGACACGCGCAAGATTTCGTAGGGGATGCGGATCAGGCTATAGCCGACAACATAGGTCCAAACCCAAGTGCCATCTTTGAGTTTGGGAAAGCGCCAGAACATTCCCATCAAGAGGGCAAATAGAAGCAGGTTGAGGACGCTTTCGTAAAAAAAGATGGGGTGAAAAAACTCAAATTGGCTGTATTCCGGCTCGCGGGCTTGGGGAGGAATGTACACCCGCAGCGGCCAAGGGCTGTCGGGAGGAATAGGGGCACCGTAGGCCTCAGAGTTGAAAAAGTTGCCCCAGCGCCCGATGGCTTGGCCCAAAATCAACCCCGGCGTGAGCACATCGGCGTACTTCCAGCCGTTGATCCCGGTGGTGCGGCAATAGAGGTAAAGGGCAAGCGCGCCGGCCAACACCCCACCGTGGATGATGAGACCCCCCTGCCAAATGGCAAAGGCCGAGAGGGGGTTGTCTTGGAACTCTGACCAGTGGGTGAGGACGTAGTAGAGGCGGGCGCCCAGAAACCCAGATATTACCAACCACAGGGCCAGTAGCTCCACTCGTTCACTGGCTTTGCCAGGCTCTTTCTCTAGATGACGAGATTCTGCCAACGCTTTGGTCAAGATCAAGCCGACCAACACGGCCACTGCCATCAATAGGCCATACCAGCGTAGGCCCAGCCCTCCCACCAGCGGGGTGCCGGGGGGAAAGCGGAAGACAAATTCTCCCGGTGAGCTGAAGGTAAGGCCCAACAGCCCTGCACTCCATAGGTTCATCGACAACACGCTCTGCACCCCAAAATTGCTCAACTCAGTTCCACCAGTCGGCTTTATCAACCTCACCCGCTTGGGTTAGCGGGACGGAGTTCCTTCCGGGCTCTTCTCCCCTATCCCCGGCAGCCATTCACAGGCTCCAACAGGGATCCATTCTCCCCGATCCTGAAGCAGCGCCAGTCCTCGTTCCCGGTTGACCCGATCCTACAGGCCCGTCACGGACAAGATTCCACCCTAGAGCCCATACCTTTACCAAAAAGCTAGGTCCAAAGCCCCGCCCTTCCAGGACGGCTTTTGCCCTGTTAGACCTGCGATAAGATACACCCACGCTGGTCGGAGATGCCAAACTCCTCAAGGCCACTCCAGCGCAGTACCAAGCCTTCGATGACGGAGTACACCGGCCAAGTGGTGGGGCTGGATGGGGGCGACAGCAGTGGGCAAGCTGTGCCGTGTCTCCAGTCTTTGCGTTGTACCGAAAGGAGATGGAGGATGTCAACTGGACAGGGGTGTGGATCCCGGATGGGTTGCAGTTGGTATCCATTGCTCCTGAGGCCAAGGCGGTGATGCAACACTGTTATGGCGGCTACACCACCAACCTGACTCTGGAGGAGTTCACCCGCCCCGAAAACTACCTGGTTCATACCCTGGAAGGACAACCGCTCCCGGTAGGGCCGGTGCGCACTTTGATCCCTCACCCATATGCCTGGAGTTTCCCCCCTAAGATCAGCTGGGCTTTTGGGGGAGCAACGGCTACTACATGGGCGGTGAACCCTGGGCCGAAGAACGCTACAGCAATCTATAGAGGCTGTAAACTACCCGACTCCGACCGCTAAAGCGGTACGGAGCGGGCTTTCAGTAGCCCTGAGCCTGCTCTGCTCTACCAGAGAACAAAACAGGCCCGAACCTCTAGGCTGGTTTACGACAGCCCCCAAAAGCGCAATCACATTCGCACCATTCAAATCCGCATCCCCTTCCCATCCACAGTGCCCACACTTGAACTGCTTCCCACTGCGATAGGATTGCGTAGGATCGGGATGGATATGCAAACACTTGTGGCAGGTCTGCGACGTGTAGGCGGGCGGCACAAGAATCAGAGAAACCCCTGCACGCAGAGCCTTGTATTCCAGAAACTGGCGTAGCTGGTAGAACGCCCAACTGTTGGCCCTGCGCCGTTCAGCTTTGCTGCGTGGCTGTTGATTGACCCTTTCCCGGATCCCTGTCAAGTCTTCCAGGGCAATAGCGCTGTTTGTGACCTTTGCCCTAGAGACAATAGCTTTGGAGATGCGATGATTGACCCACGCTTGAAAGCGTCTCTCCTTGCCAGACAGCCGTTGCAGCAGTTGACGGCATCTGCGCCGCGAACTGCGTGTGCCCTTACTGGCTTTGCGTTGGAGTGCCGCCCTCAACCGGGAGTAGTGGTCTCGGACTCTGTTCAACTGCTGTCCATTCCAGTTGTCCCCCTCTGACGTATGGGCAATATCTGTCCTTCCCAAATCCACCCCGATCACCTTGTCGGTATCTTGTTGCTTGGGTGGCTTTTTCTCTACGCAAATCTGGATGTAGTAGGAGCCGTCTTTGCGCTTGACCAGAGTGGCAGATTTGGGATTGGAGCCCGCCAACTGTTCTCTCTGGTAGCGGCCAATCGCCAGCTCAAAGCGCTCCCGACCCTCCACCGTGGTCAGCGACACCGTCCAGTCTTTCTCGCGAAACGAAAAGATACGAGCGTCGTAGGTAGCGAAGCCACCCTTGAACGCTTTGACGGGGCGGTTTTTCTGTTGGGCAACTTTACGGGCGCCGGCCAGCCGTCTGCAGACCTGCTGAGCCAAGTTACTGGACAAGCCGAACCGGGCACGGATTTCGCGGTAGCACAGAGACTGGAGCTTAACGGCGTTGGCGACTTTCTCGGGCGTGTTTTGGTTGACCCAGTTCAACGCCTGCACAAAGGCATCCAAGGTCGCGTCCAACTTTGCGGCCTGCGACGGGGACACCTTGAGCTTACAGGAGACGGCCAGGACTTGGGTCATGGTTCTATCGTAACTTCCGCATTCCTCCCGACACTGACCCTACGGGTACAGTGCGGGGCTCCTGCGATTTCTAGCTGAAATTTTGCGCTCCTTTAGCAGGGATCCCTCGAAGTTCTTTGCCGCTATCTGCCGTTTTGGCCGCAAACTGAAGAGAGCACCTTGGTTGCCGTTGCTGCGAACGCCTGAGGTGCCTGTGTCTTTAGATCTCAAAGAAAGCTTAAATAGCAAAGCTCAAAAGATCCATTGGACTCCATTCCGCTTACGCAAACACTAGAAATCATGGGATCCCGTTCACCGCGTCCAGCCCGGCCCATCCGTTCCGGCCGCTATCCGGCCAAAGAGCTGTGCAGCCAGTGCGGCCTCTGCGATACCCGCTACGTGGCCCACGTCAAAGAAGCCTGTGCCTTCTTGGACCAGCAACTGACCCAGTTGGAAGAACAGACCCACGGGCGATCCCGGGAATCGCTGCGCTCAGGATCCCTTGCCGTCACCGATACCGATTACTTCGGTGTCTACGAGGCGATGTACACAGCCCGCAAGCGGGATCCGATCCCGGGGGCCCAGTGGACGGGCATTGTCAGCAGCATTGGCATGAAGGCCCTCACCACTGGCTTGGTGGAAGGGGTGGTGTGCGTGCAGGCGGATGAGCGGGATCGCTTTCAGCCACGGCCCATCCTGGCCCGTACCCCCGAAGCGGTCTGGGCGGCGCGAGTTAACAAGCCAACTCTTTCTCCCAACTTGTCTGTGTTGGAGCAGGTGGAGCAAAGCGGCCTCAAGCGCCTATTGGTGATCGGGGTGGGCTGCCAAATTCAGGCTTTGCGGGCGGTGGAAAAAAAACTGGGCCTGGAGAAGCTGTACGTGTTGGGCACGCCCTGTGTGGACAACGTCAGCCGTGCCGGGCTGCAAAAGTTTCTAGAAACCACCAGCCGCTCCCCACAGACGGTGGTGCACTACGAGTTTATGCAAGACTTCCACATCCACTTCAAACACGAAGATGGCTCGGTGGAAAAGGTGCCCTTCTTCGGCCTCAAGACCAAAGAACTCAAGGACGTGTTTGCCCCCTCCTGCCTCAGTTGTTTTGACTATGTGAATGCTCTGGCAGATCTGGTGGTGGGCTACATGGGATCCCCCTTGGGCTGGCAGTGGCTGCTGGTGCGCAATCAGCGGGGGCAAGAGCTGTTGGACTTAGTCTGGGAGGAGCTGGAAACCCAACCGGTGATCTCGCAGGGATCCCGGAGGGCGGCAGTGCAGCAGGGGATCCCTGCCTACGACCAAGCCCTGAGTTTGCCAATGTGGCTGGCTCGCCTCTTGGGGGCGGCAATCCAGCGCTTTGGGCCGCGCGGCCTGGAATATGCCCGCTTCTCCATCGATTCCCACTTCACCCGCAACTACCTCTACGTGCGCCGCCACTATCCCCAGAAGTTGGAGCAGCACGTGCCCCCCTTCGCCCGGCGGATTGTGGAGCAGTACCAACTCCCGCAAGACTGAGGCTCAGCAGTAGCGGATCCCAGCTTCCGCCCAGCGATCGATAGCCTGACCTATGCGCTCGCAATCGGCAATTAGGCTAATCCGCACGTAGCCCTCTCCTCCCTCTCCAAAAGCGCTGCCGGGGGTTACGGCCACGCCTGTAGATTCCAGCACCCGCAGGGCAAACTCCGTCGATCCCTCAGGGGTGCCGTCGGCAGTGCGAGGGGTAGGGATCCAGAGATACATCGTCGCCCGTGGCGGCTCGATCCGCCAGCCCAACTCCGCTAGGCGGCCGATCAGATAGTCGCGCCGGCGGCGGTAGCGCTCTTGTACCTGCTCCAGGTAGCTATCCGGCAGGCGCAGGGCAGTTTCGGCGGCCTTTTGGATGGCGGCAAAAATGCCGTAGTCGAGATTGGTTTTCAGGGTGCGCAAGCTCTGGATGATCTGGCGATTGCCCACCACAAATCCCACCCGCCAGCCGGCCATGTTGTAGGTTTTGGAGAGGGTATGGAACTCCACCGCCAAGTCCTTGGCGCCTGGGATCTGCAGCAGGCTGGTGGGCCGGTAGCCGTCAAAAGCCAACTCGGCATAGCACAGGTCGTGCACCAGGATGAGATCGTAGCGGCGGGCAAACTCCACCACCTCCTCAAAAAAAGAGCGGGGCGCAACTGCCGCCGTCGGGTTGTTGGGGTAGTTAAAGTAGAGCACCCGCGCCTGCTGAGCCACTTCCGGCGGTATTTCTTGCAGATCGATCAACCACCCCTTCTGCGGGCGCAGCATCATCGGGTAGATCTGCCCGCCGGCAATCATGGGGCCGCGAAAATGGGCTGGATAGGCAGGGCTGGGCACCAACACCAGATCTCCGGGATCCACATAGGCCAGAGCCAGGTGGGTCAGCCCCTCTTTGGATCCCAGCAAAGGCAGCGCCTCTCCATTGGGATCCAGCTCCACCCCGTAGCGGCGCCAGTACCAATCCGTGATCGCTTGGCGGAAGCTGGCCGTGCCCTCAAAGGGCGGGTAGCCGTGGTGGGCGGGATCCGCAATGGCCGCCTGCGCCGCCTCCACCACCGGCTGTGGGGTGGGACCATCGGGGTTGCCCATGCCCAGATCGATCAAATCCAACCCCTGCTGGCGGGCGCGGGCCTTCAGCTCATCCAAGCGGGCGAAGACATAGGCGGGCAGCTTGTTCAGCCGCTGGGCGGGAACGAGAGCGCGGTTCATGGCAAGAATGGGGAAGGGGCACAGCCGGTGCCTGATGGGAGGATAGGTACCTAACTTACCGCCAGACCTGCATCCAAAGCAATGATCGAGATTGGCGGCTTTGGGCATCCGGGATCCCGAACAGCTAGGATAGATATCCCAAGTTATCGACGAGCCAACAGTGCCCCTACCTCTTGTGGCCATTGTGGGCCGCCCCAACGTGGGCAAATCCACCCTCGTCAACCGCATGGCGGGGGTGCGTTCGGCCATTGTGCACGATGAGCCCGGCGTGACCCGGGATCGCCTGTACCAGGAGGTGGAGTGGAACGGGCGCCGCTTGCGGGTGGTGGACACCGGCGGCCTGGTTTTTGGCGACGACAGCGAATTTCTGCCCCACATTCGCCAGCAAGCGATGGCAGCCATGGCCGAGGCGCAGGCCGTGATCTTCGTGGTGGATGGCCGAGAGGGACTGACACCCGCCGATGCAGAAGTGGCCGATTGGCTGCGCAAACAACCCCTACCGGTGGTGGTGGCCGTAAACAAGTGCGAGTCGGGGCAGATGGGCCTGGCTCAGGCAGCAGCCTTTTGGGAGCTGGGGCTGGGGGATCCGATCCCCTGTTCCGGCATTCATGGCAATGGGGTAGCCGAGCTGTTGGAGGCGGTGCTGGCTCACTTGCCCGAAGTGACCGCAGAAGCCGCAGGCGAGCCGGATCCCATCGCCGTCTCGATTGTGGGACGGCCCAACGTCGGCAAATCCAGCCTGCTCAACCGCCTGGTAGGATCCGAGCGGGCCATCGTCAGCCCCATTTCCGGCACCACCCGCGATGCCATCGACACCGTGGTCACCTGGGAAGGGCAGCCCTATCGCCTCATCGATACCGCCGGCATCCGCAAAAAAAACCGCGTGCAGTACGGCATTGAGTTCTTCAGCATCAACCGGGCCTTCAAGGCCATCCAGCGCTCGGATGCAGTGCTGCTGGTGATCGATGCTTTGGAGGGGGTTACCGAACAGGATCAGAGGCTGGCCGGGCGCATCGAAGAAGAGGGCCGCGCCTGCGTTGTCGTCGTCAACAAGTGGGATGCAGTAGAAAACAAAGATACCCACACCATCAACGAGTTCACCCGCGAGATTCGCGACAGGCTTTACTTTATTGAATGGGCGCCGCTCCTGTTTGTCAGCGCCCTCACCGGGCAACGCACCCACAAAATCTTTGAGCAGGTGAATACCGTGGTGGCCGCCCACCGCAAACGGGTTCCCACCGCTGTGGTCAACGAAGTGCTCCAGGATGCTCTTGCCTGGCAATCGCCCCCCACCAACCGCCAGGGCAAGCAGGGCAGAATTTACTACGGCACCCAGGTGGCGGATCGGCCCCCAACCTTTGTTCTATTTGTCAACGATCCCGATTTGTTTAAGGATAACTACCGCCGCTTCCTGGAAAAGCACTTCCGGCAAAACCTGGACTTTACCGGTACCCCCATTCGCTTTCTCTGGCGCGGCAAATCCGAGCGCTTGGTTGGGCGGGCGGTGCGAAAATTGGAGAGATCCCTGACCTCTCGTTAGGCCCTCTGGTCTACTGAAAGCCTATGGCTGTGGATCCCAACGTCAAAACCCTGGTTGACAACCGTCGCGCCCGCTTCGAGTACGACATCTTGGAGACCTATGAGGCCGGGATCCAACTGACCGGCACAGAGGTGAAATCGATACGAGCGGGCAAAGCCAACCTGCAAGACGCTTTTGCCCTCTTTCGGGATGGGGAAGCATGGCTGCACAATCTGCACATCTCCCCCCATGACACCGCCAGCAAAGTGTTTAACCACGACCCTACCCGCCGCCGCAAGTTGCTGCTGCACCGCCGCGAGATCGACCGCCTACGGGGCTTGGTGGAACAAAAGGGCCTGACCGTGGTTCCCCTCAAGCTGGTGCTCAACCGCGGCTGGATCAAAGCCCATCTGGGCGTGGCCCGCGGCAAAAAGATCCACGACAAGCGGCAGGCAATCAAAGAGCGGCAAACCCAGCGGGAGATTCAGCGGGAACTGAAGGAACGATAAATTTCTCCCTGAGCCCCTGCTGGCTTCCACGTCGTTTGCCAAGCGCCTTTTTGTATTCTCAGATACAGCGATCTGCAGCGGGATCCCGATGATGGATGTAGTCTTCCGGCTTTGGATCCCTGTTCTGTTGGAGCTGCCTGTGAACTGGAATCTTACCCGCGCTTTTTCTCCCTCGAGAGGCTGGGCTATTGGCCTGGCAGTCGCCGCTCTACTGGGATCCACCCCCACAACAGCGCAAGAGACCTTCAAAGTGGGCATGGTGCTGGTGGGGCCGATGCAGGATGGCGGCTGGAGCCAGGCGCATGTGGAGGGCAGCGAATACGTCAAGGCCAAGTTGCCCGGCCTCCAGTTTGACTACCTGGACAAGGTGAACCCAGCGGATCGGCCCAATGTGCGCGCCTCCCAGGTGGCGGATGACATGATCGCCCGAGGGGCCAAGGTTATCATCTTTACTTCCGATGACCACAAAGACGATGCGATTGAAACGGCCCGCAAGCATCCTGAGATCGCAGTTATCCATGCTTCTGGGGACATGGCCTGGAAGGAAGGGAAAAATTACATCGATCTGCCCAACTTGGCCAACATCATGCCCCAGATGGAAGCGATGCGCATGGTGGCCGGATGTGCCGCGGCTCTGGGATCCGAAACCGGCAAAATTGGCCTGTTGGGGCCTCTGATCAACGATGAAACCCGCCGTTACGCTGCTGCTGCTTACTTGGGGGCCAAATACTGCTGGGAAACTTACCGAGATCGTCCTGAAGAGTTGCAGTTCCGGGTGACCTGGATTGGCTTCTGGTTCAACATTCCAGGGGTCACTTTGGATCCAAGCAAGGTTGCCGATGACTTTTACAACAGCGGCTTTGATGTGGTGATGTCGGGGTTGGATACGCCGGAGGCGGCGGTACAAGGCAAGCGGGCTGCTGAGGCCGGAAAGCGAGTGCGCTACACCCACTACGGCCTGGCCAGCGGTTGTAACTTTGCGCCCGAAATTTGCCTGGGGGTTTCCTACTACAACTGGGGGCCAGGATACAAGCAATTGATCGAGGCAGCTCGCGCGGGCACCTTCGAGAGCCAATTCCTGCGTCCGCCCATCGACTGGTCGGATATCAACAACCCGGACACGTCTTCGGCGGGGTTCATCATGGGAGAAGCCCTGGAGCCAGAAGATAGGGCTAAGTTGGAGGAGTTCATCGCCGGCTTGGGGAATGGCAGCATTCAGCTCTTCAAGGGGCCACTCAACTTTCAAGATGGCACGCCCTTCTTGGCTGAGGGGGAAGTGGCCAGCGAGGTCGAGATTTGGTATCTGGGCCAGTTGCTAGAGGGCATGGAGGGAGCCAGCAATTAGGAGAAAATGTTTCATGCTCCGGGTAGGGGGAAGAACCGGTCGGTTTCTTTCACCCGCTGACACCAGGCTCGGATCTGAGGAAAGGGCTTGAGGTCAAACCCGCCCTGCTCCGCCACATGGGTGTAGGTGAAAAGGGCGAGATCGGCGATGGTGTAGCGGTTGCCCACAAAAAATGCTTTCCCCTGCAGGTGGCCTTCCATGATCTCCAGCGCCTCTGTTCCAGATTTCAAGTTCTGGGCGATCGCGTCAGCATGGGCCTCTGCTTGGCCGGCCCGTACCCAGAAGCGAGTGGTGGCGATGTAGCGGGCAATGCGGGTTTGTTCAAAAAGCAACCACTTCAAAATCTCAGCCCGTTCCAACTTGTTTTGGCCGTAGAGGGGGGTGTCTTCTGCCAGGTAGACCAAGATCGCGGCGGACTCGGCCAAGACCGTTCCATCTTCCAGTTCCAAAGCCGGGATCTGGCCCAGGGGGTTTTTGGCCAGGTACTCGGGGCGGCGGTTTTCTCCGGCCCTGGAGTTGACTTCAACCGTCTCATAGGGGATCCCCAATTGCTTGAGGAGCAATTCCACTTTGTAGCAATTTCCGGAGGTTGGGATCCCGTACAGTCGCAACATTGTGGTTAACCTCAGCCCAAAGCACCTTACAAAGAACTTCGTCCTAACAACGCCAACGGCAACCCAATCAACAAAAACCCTCTGTCCCTAACACTTTTTTTTTCAGCAGCTTTGTCCTTCCAACTGATACATTTACGCTGAACACTGCTGAGCATTACTGCTCAACGGTGAAGCGATAGCATTCTGTCCATTTCCGAACAGAAAGGCGGTATCCCGCA